>VXWP01000001.1 GCA_009835325.1 Gemmatimonadota bacterium
GGGAAGGTGAGGGCGAAGAAGAGGAAGAAGAGGAAGAAGAGGGACCGGAGTATCTGGCATCTATAGATTCACAGGACAACTTCGGTATAAACATCTCGTTGGCGTGGGATCTGCTGGACTTTTTGGCCAGCGTGGATGCTACTGTTACCTACGGCGGGTTGAACGAAACCGATACCGTCGAAGCAGGCTCGCAGTCACAGACTACGGAGTACCAGGCCTTCCCCAAGAACTGGAACGGGGAAACGTGGCTTCCGTAACCCGGTATACCAGGACGAAACAAGGAAAATCGGGTGTCGCTTAGAGCGTTTTTGTTGACGGCGTTTCTGCTGGCCGTTGCATGTCAGGGCGAACGGGGTCCGGTCGGTCCGGCGGGCGTCCAGGGTCCACCGGGGCCTCAAGGCATTTCGGGTCCGCAGGGGATCGCGGGATCCCAGGGCGAACCAGGCATCCAGGGCGAACCAGGCATCCAGGGCGAACCAGGCATCCAGGGCGAACCAGGCATCCAGGGCGACCCGGGTATTCCCGGTCCCCAGGGAGAACGCGGCGAAACGGGTCCACCGGGCAGTCCGGGTCCGGCCGGACCGCAGGGCGATCCTGGCGAACAGGGCGAACAGGGCGAACAGGGCGAACAGGGCGAACAGGGTCCCGTCGGCCCGCAGGGGGAGACGCTCAACTGGGCGGACGTGATCGAAGAGGGTAACCTCTACGACGCGATCTATGCCGTCGGCATCATGATGAACGACGGCAACAGGGTGCTCGGAACCGCCTTCCGCGCGTACTACACGGACCGGCTGTGGACCGCCGCGCACGTGGCTGATCGGATCGACGAGCTGCTGTCCGACCCCAGGCTGCGCAGTCGCAATCCAAGGCCCTTCGCCACCAGGACCGGTACGCTGGTCGGCGAAAGCGAAACCTACACGTGGAATCGGTACTTCACCCACCCGGATTACGACGGTACGCTCGAATCGCCCGACGTGGCGTTGATCGTCCTCGGAGAAGAACTGCCCCATGCACTCCCCGCGTTTCTGCCGAGGGATCTGGCCGGAGGATTGCGTATCGGCCAGCCACTGGGATCACTCGGCTTTCCGGGCTATTCCCCCTTGCAGAATGACGTACTGCCGCTGGCAACCTTCCGGGAAGGCACCCTCAGTTCGCTCCGGCCCTTCTACGATGCCGCGTTTGACCGAGATCCTCAAAACACCGGCCGTGTCGTTCATTACAACATGGCGTTGACCGGTGGGACGAGCGGCAGTCCGGTATTCGACCACCATGGCTACATCGTGGCCGTGCAATACGCGGGGATTACGATAGAGATAGCGGACGACGAAGTGGTCATCGGCAGGATCGACACGCACGAAGACTATGGAATCCACGTTCAGGCCGTGTGGGAATTCATCGACTGGTTGGATCAGGCGGACCGGACCGCGACCATCGCGGAAAGTAGTTCATCATGGTTTGACGATATTTCCGGACTGCAGCTGGACGCTGCCAGATACTACCGGCCGGACCTGATACTTTCGCAATGAACCGTCTACTCCCTGTCGTACTGCTCCTGTTCATCTGCTTCTGTATTGTCGTGATCCTGGCGCTGCCGGAGACGTTCTGGGGACTGATCCTCAAGGGCATCTTCGGGTTGTTCGTCCTTGTCCTGTTCAAGGTCGCGTACAACAAGATGGTGCTACCCGGCACATGCATAAGCGCCGTCTTCTTCACGCTGGCGTGGTGGTACGCTCCGTCGTGGCCGATGTACCTCTTCCTTGTCCTGATGCTGGGCGCCTTATTCGTAACCTGTAAGACCGCAGAGACATTCTACCGAGGGACAGGCTGAGGGGATCACGTAATTCCGTGACAACCTGACTGATAACCCTTACCCTTATGGTCGAATAGATGGAGTCCGAAAACAGACGTCCATTCGGCATGGATCCGGACACTTTCCGGGCTATTCGAGAGCGCTCACAAGGAGTAAGGAAATGAATCCGGCACGCGGGTGTTTTTCGGTGTTGTTCGTCGTTTTGGGTTTGTCCGGCCCGGCCGATGCACAGCAGAATTGGGATGAGGTGGTCGTCGAAGCCCATCCCGTCGTCGGAAACATCTACATGCTGACCGGCAGCGGTGGAAACATCGGCGTTTCGGTCGGCGAAGACGGCATATTGATCGTCGACGACCAGTACGCGCCGCTGGCCGACAAGATCAAGTCGGTCCTCCGGGGCCTGCACGCGGGCCCCCTCAAGTTCGTCCTGAACACCCATTTTCACGGCGATCATGTCGGCGGCAACCCCATATTCGGCCTCGAGGCGACCATCATCGCCCATACAAACGTCCACAAACGGCTCTCCACGCCACATCAGCGGGGCGTCCAGACCATCCCCGCCATGGTGGAGGACGGCTGGCCGGTGATCACCTTCGACGATGAGGTCTCGGTCCACTTCAATGGGGAAGAGATCAGGCTGGTGCATATGCCCGGCGCTCACACGGATAACGACAGTTACGTTTACTTCACGGGATCGAACGTGGTGCACATGGGGGATACCTTTTTCAACGGGCGGTTCCCCTTTGTGGACCTGCGCAGCGGTGGTACGGTGGACGGACTGATCCGCAATATCGCCGAGGTGCTGGAAATCATCGGACCGGACACCCGGGTCATACCGGGACACGGCGATCTGGGCGTGCGGGCGGACCTTCAGACTTACCACGGCATGATCGTAGCGACTACGGATGCTGTCCGTGCGATGATGGCGGAGGGGAAAACCCTCGACGAGATCACGGCGGCTGGCCTGCCGGATGAGTGGTCCGGCTACGCGAGCGACTTCGTCCCGGAAGTGCGCTGGATCGAGACGATATTCAACAGTTACGGTTCGGCGGAATAACGTTCAAGAACGGGAGGTGTTCTTTGCAGATCATAGATGCGCATCAGCATCTCTGGGATACGGCCGACCTGAGTTATCCCTGGCTGGAAGGATTCGACGCCCTTCGGCAGCGGTATGGACCGGAGGACTACCGGGCCGCGTTCGAAGGCATCGATATCACCAGGTCCGTACATATCGAAGCGGACCCCGCCCCCGGCGCCGAGGTGGCCGAGGTGGACCGGCTCGTGCGCATAGCTGCCGAGGACGGCATGATCGGCGCGATCGTCCCCACGGCGCCCCTGGAATCGGAGGACTGCGAGGAGACCCTGGAGCGGCTTGCCGCGGACTATCCCATGGTGGTCGGCATTCGCCGCATGGCCTGGCATCACGAAGACCCGGCGTTCTACAGCTGGCCGTCCCTGATCGAAGGCGTCAAGGTGCTGCCGAAGTACGGGTACACCTTTGAACTATGCGCCAACGTCACGCAGCTGGACGCGGCGGTGACCCTTGTTCGCGCGACGCCCGAGGTGACCCACGCCATCAACCACTGCGGGGGACCGGATATCGCGAGGGACGGTTTCGCGCCGTGGTCGGAATACATGAACCAGCTGGCCGGGTTTCCCAACACGGTCTGCAAGATCTCCGGCCTCGTGACCCGGGCGAAGGAAAACTGGACCGCGGAAGACCTGAAACCCTATATCGACCACCTGCTCGACATCTTCGGATTCGACCGGGTGATGTACGGCAGCGACTGGCCGGTCTGTACACTCGCGGCGACCTACCGGGCGTGGTTCGAAACTCTCGTTGCCGCGGTGGCGGGCGTCTCCGAGGAGGACCGCCGCAAGTTGTTCCACGATAATGCCCGGGAGTTTTACCGACTGGGATGAATGACGCCGGCAAGGGCGGGAGTCTCAGAACATGTCTGTCGTGACGAAGCCCGGTACGCAAACCGATACGCAGACTGAACAGCTGGAACCGGAAGTCAGGGACCTGGAGTGGATACGAGTCCCCGGTTCCGGCGGCGGGCGTACCGGATCAGAACGGCGCGAAACCGAAACCGGCGGAGTTGACGACCGCGGTGACGGTCGGGAAGATGGTGGCCGGGGCAGTGGCGGCCAGGGCGGCGGAGGCGGCGGTGACGACGGACCGCCCGGTTCCCCTCCCGCGGCACCGCCGGCCATGGGGACCAACGTGCTGGGCATGCTCGTGTTCATTGCCAGCGAGGCCGTCCTCTTCCTGACGCTGATCGTCACGTTCGCCGTTGTACGGACGGGCTACCCGGATTGGCCGCCTTCGGACCAGCCCAGGCTTCCCGTGATGATGTCCCTCTTCAATACCCTTGTCCTGCTGGGCAGCGGTGCGGCCATGTACGGTGCGTGGCGGTCCATCCGGCGCGGACTTGTGCCGTCTTCCAGGCGTTTGCTGAACACGGCCGCGCTACTCGGCATCCTTTTCCTGGTGGTGCAGGGCGTGGAATGGGTCCGGCTGATCGATTTCGGCCTGACCGTCACCCAGAATATATACGGCGCGGTTTTCTACGTAATGATCGGGATGCATGCGCTGCACGTTTTCATCGCCGTCCTGGGATTGCTCTACGTGTCGCGCAGGTTCAGCAAATGCGCATATTCCCGCGAAGCACACGACGGCCTGACCATGGGCGGGATGTTCTGGGGATTCGTCGTGCTCGTCTGGCCCTTTCTATTCGTTTTCGTCTACCTCCTGTGAGCCTTCCGTCTGAGCATTTCCTTCCTGAAATAGAAACGGAGCGAGCATGAAACCGTCCTTCGGCGCCGCCGTACAGCGAACGGCGGAAGCGCTGGGTGCCCAGGGTAACGATGCCAACCAGATCGCGAAGATCGTATGCGACCAGGACCCCGAAGGGTACAACTACGGCATCGGCATCGTCGTGGACGGGAAGGGCCGGGCATGGCCGACTTCCGAGACGCTGCTCAACCATGCCAGGGCCGAAATCGACCACAGCCTGCTCGGTGAATATATGAGCACCGCGTCGCTCGCGGCACCGCTCAAGGATGCCGTGCTGCGCTGGCAGCGCATCCCCGAGGACTACTGGGACCGCTTCTCGCTGCTGATTCCCTCGGACGCGGGCACCGGCGCGGTAAAGACTGCGGTTGAAATGGCCATGCAGCTCTATCCGGACCTGCAGGCGATCGGCGTGGAAGAACTGTCCTGGCCCGCATACAAGGCGATCGCCCGGATGAGCCGGATCTCCTGCCGCGAGTTTCCCATCGGTGACGTGATGGACGCCCCGGACCTCCTGCGGATCTACCAGGCTGGCCCGATGAACACGACCGGCCGCGTCCAGTCCCTCGAGACCATGTGCGAACGTGCCGCCGCGGCAAAGGGCCGCCCCGTGCTGCTGGACCGGGCCTATTCCGGATTCGAGTATGCCCGTCTCCTCGAGTCCCGCGGGTACGACGAGATCATGGCCATGAGTTATGACGACCAGATCCGGCCCTTCATCGAGAACGACGTGCCCTTCTGGGTTTCCGTCAGCCCCACCAAGTCCTTCGGCACCTTCGCCCTGCGTCCCTGCGGGATGCTCCTGGTGCACCTGCCGGACGTATCGCAAGCGGAAGAGGTGGCCGCACTGGCCAATACGGTGACGCGCGCCCGGGGTTCGTCTTTCGAACATCCGGTAACGCGGGCATTCGTCTCCGCGCTGGTCAACGACCTGGAATCCCTGGAGCGTGAACACGCAGCCATACTTCGGCGGGTCGCCACGGCGGAGAAAGCCTGGAAGGACCAATGCGCCGGTTCGCCGCTCTCCGAGCTGTTCACGGACCGCTATGCCGGTCTGTTCCGCAATCCCCGCGTCGAGGACGAGGCCCCGGCGGCGATCTACGACGCCCATCTGTATCCTGTTTTCACTCCCGGACGTTGCAGGCTCAATATCACGGGCCTTCCTGAGGACGAAGACATCGCCGGTGGCCACGTGGAGGTTTTCGCCCGGTTTTGCCGTGGATAGGATGGCTGTCCATTTCTTTTCCCGCTTGTTTTTACCGGTCCGACCGTTTAGTTTCTACGGCCTGAATCATTGGAATATTCGCCAATTTAATCCGATCCGAAAGGAAGTCTCCGCATGGCACAGGTCAGCATCGTCAGGCATAATCCCATCGCCATCTTTTCCAATCCCACGGAAGTGCTCGTCAAGGACGATCGCAACCAGGTGTTCCGCCTGGTCGAACCGAGCGGGAATGTCGGTACGCAGTATCCCAACGACGTGGGCTCCGAGTGGTTCGGCACGATCGAGAACCTGAACAGGAACCTGGCGATCTGTGGCGTGAACTGGTCCGACGTCTACAAGACGGACGTACTGTGGACGACCCCGTCTGGCGACCGCGAGGACTGCGACCGGCTCAAAGACGACTACAACGCCGTATACGCACCTATGATCGAGGCGGTGACCGGCGGCCCGCTGCGTTCCAACCGCATGGCGCGGTTTACGCACCCCGAGGGCTTCCCGGACCCGGTGGCGCTGTTCGAGGTCCAGATCAAGGCGGTGGCCGGCGAAAACGTCACCATTGGCGACGGCGTGATCGACTATGGATACTGGCAGGATCATCAACCGAGCGGCGCGTCGGTCATGCACACCCGGAACGGCGAGGTCATCACGTCCCTCGGGTCCGACCTGGCGGAGGAAACGGCCTTCGTGCTGGACGAGCATTACGAAAAGCCCTTTGCTGAAGCCGGTGTCGATTTCCGGAAGCAGACCGTATGGATGGAGATTCTGGTCGCCGTCGACGACGCGCCCGGCAAGACCTGGGAGCGGATCGATACGGTACGGCGGGTCTTCGAGGACTACTTCGGCGACGACCGGCCGGCCGGGCTGATCTACCCGGTCTCCCGCATCCCGAACCTGGACGGTATCGTGGAACCCCAGCCCCGAGTGGTCTCGGGCGACGTGAGCATCACGCGTTCCGGGGATCTGGAGGACGGATTCAACACATGGACCGCGATCCATTACGGGGGCGTGACCGAAGTCATGGCCAGCGCCGTGGGCGGAGATGACGCCGGCCTTCAGCTTTCCACGCTGGACGCGCGCATCCAGGCGGCGGGCGGAAGCGGACTCAAAGAGGACGGCATCTTCAACAACGCCTACGTCGTGGCCGGCGACGATACCGAAGCGAACCGGGCCTGGATCCAGGAGTTCAACGCGTCGTTCAGCGCGTGGTACGAGGGTTCGGCGCCGGCGGGTCGCACCGCGCAGTTCATCGGCGGCGTTCAACAGGCGTCTTACCGCTCGGGCATCTCCAACCGCGCCATTTTTGCCGGATAGCACGGGAATGGCCGGATCGGAAATGGTCGGAGCGGGAGCGGTCAGGCCAGGCGTCGTCAGGCCGGGAGCGGTCAGGCCGGGAGTGGTGTTTCAGACCCGCCAAGCCACGGGGAGGTACGTATGTATCCCGGCCTTCTGTTGTGTTTTCTACTGCTCTTCCTTCCGGTTTTCCAGGTCGCTCAAGACGCTCAGGACGGTACAGGTCAGCCTGGGGCCATGGCGCAGTCCGGGCCCGAAGGTCAGCCCGGGGCCTCGGTGCAGCCCGTCAATTCGGTGGGCAGGTCCATGCCCCCGGACGCTGCGCCCCTTGCGCGGCAGGTCTATTCCTTCCACCTGCCGGAACCCACGACGCTCGATATCGGAATCGCCGTATACGAGGCGACCGGCGCGGTGTTTTCCTTCGAAGGACTCACCCGGCTGGATCATAACAACGAACTCATGCCAGCCGCGGCCGATCGATGGGAGGCGTCGCCCGACGGCACGCGCTGGACCTTCCACCTGCGCCGCGGCGCGAGGTGGAGCGACGGCCGGCCTGTTACGGCCCACGATTTCGAGTATGCCTTCAAGCGGATGGTCGATCCGGCCAGTGCGAATCGAAATGCTTCCTTCTACTATGAAATAGAAGGCGCGAAGGCCTTCAACCAGGGACAGACCCGGAACGCGGATTCAGTCGGCGTTCGGGCCATCGACGACTACACGCTGGAAATCCGGACCACGCTGCCCTGTCCCTATCTTCCCTACATCGCCTCTTTCCCCACCTCCGTTCCGGTGCCCCGCTGGCAGGTGGAGAAATACGGTCCGGGCTGGTCCGAACCCGGCCGGTTCGTGACCAACTCCACCTTCAAACTGGATTCATGGGATCACGGCGCCCGCTTCGAGTTCGTCCTGGACCCGAACTATAACGGCCCCCACAGGGGATTCGTGGAGCGGATCATCGGGAAATTCCTGGATACCCGCATGATGGCAGGCGGCACGCTGTCCTACGAGAACGACGAGATCGACCAGCAGGACGTGACCCCCATCGACCTGCCGCGCATCCGGAGCCATCCGGGGCTGTCCAGGGAACTGCACGTCAGCAAGGATTTCATGACCCATTTCCTCTTCTTCAACGCGGACTTCCCTCCCTTCGACAACCTGAAGGTTCGCCAGGCGATCAGCCACGCGATCGACCGGGAGGCCATCTGCCGCGTACTGCTCCAGGGCATGGGCATGCCGGCCTGGTCGATGTTGCCGCCGGGGTTTCCCGGCTATGCTGGCGGCAAGTACCGGGACATACAGCGCTTCGACCCGGAGCGGGCGAAACAGCGCCTGCGCGAGGCGGGATACCCGGAGGGACGCGGGTTTCCCAGGATCGAGATGTGGATCAACAACATGGCCCGGCAACAGGTCGGCCAGGCCATACAGGAGATGCTCAAATCCCACCTGGGGATCGATATGACGTTACGCGTCGTGGAGAACATCTCCTACCGGACCGCCCAGTACCAGCGAAAAATCCCCTTCAGCCTCATCCAGTACCATTACGACTATCCCGACCCGAACAACATGCTCGCCATGGTGTGGCGGTCCCAGCCGGCCGGATACAGCCGCCATCCCTGGATCAACACCGATTTCGACCGCCTGGTCGACGAGGCGGCATCGGAAATGGACACGGCCCGGCGGTTCCGGTTGTACGATCAAGCCCAGCGGATTCTCGCCGAGGACGTGGGCGCCGTGTTTCTCTACTACGGCATGAAGGCTTCGTTGCGGAAACCCTGGCTCAAGGGCATCAAGCGCGACCGTGACGGCGAATACCCCTTCTGGGGCAACAACACGGGCTATTTCGACATCTACATCGGCGATGGCAGACCCTGACGGGCCACCCCGCGCCGCCCCGTCCGTTTCGGTTTGACAATACCCGCCGGTCGGGTACATTCAGGAAGATGCGAACGTCAGACCGCCACAAGGTTGCATCACGCCGGAGGCCAGAAAGGAAATCCGATGAAAGCGGGACAGATCGTCGCACGGGAACGCATCGAAATCGTGGAAGCCGAACGACCGGACCTCGCACTGGAACGGACCGATCCGGACGGGCTGAAGGACCTCGTGCTCGTTCGAACTGTAAACGCCGCCATTTGCGGCAGCGACCATCCGGTTTTCACGGGTCCGGCGAACTACCCCGTGGCGCCGGGCGTGTCCCTCCATGAGAGTATAGGCGTCATCGAGAAGTCGTGGTCGAACGGTTGCCGGGAAGGGGATCTCGTCCTGGCCCTGCCCACCGGCTCGAGCGCCATGGCCGAGTATTTCCTCGGACTGGGCGCGTCCGTGACGCCGCTTCCGGATGGCCTGCCCCAGGAACAGCTTTTGATGGCCCAGCCCCTGGGTACCGTGTTGTATTGCCTGCGCAAACTGGGCCACTGGTTCAACGCGGAGGTCGCCATCGTCGGCCAGGGTCCCATGGGGCTGCTCTTCACGGCCATGATGCGCAACCTGGGCGCGGCGCTGGTTATCGGTATCGACCAGCACGATAACCGGCTCGCCGCCGCGAAGGAGATGGGGGCGACCCACACCGTGAACACCACAGGTACCGATCCGGTGGAGGCCGTGAACGAGATCACCGGCGGGCGGATGGCCGATGGGGTGATCGAGGTCGTGGGCGTCGAAGAGACCTTCAACCTGTGCGTCAAACTGGCTCGCCGCAACGCGCGGTTCATCAACTTCGGCGTCCCGAAGACAACGCAGTACACGGCTGACATATTCGATCTTTTCCGCAAGAACATCCAGTTGACGACTTCGGTCGGCCCGGATATCCGTATCGACTTTGCCAGCGCCATGCGCATGATCGGCGAGGGCCGCGTCGACGTTTCACCCATGATCTCGCATAAACTGCCCTTCGCCAGGGTCCAGGACGGTTTCGAAATGGCCACCGGGCGCAAGGGAGAGTGTATCAAGATCGTCATCGATTTCGAGGAGAAGGGCCTGGGAAGGTAGCTGCCCGGAGAATCACCGGACCCTGTGCGGGTAATTCATCGTGCACTGGACACGCCTGGAGGTATCACGTCATGCATAGGACCATGGGTACCGCGGCAAAGACCGCGGCCATTTGTCTGCTTGCCACCCAGATCGCCTGCGGCGGCGGCGAAACCACGGAAGATCCCTGGAGCAAGGTACAGACGATCCTGTCCGAATCGAAGGATACGGTCGTGCTGGATGGTACGGAGAAGGCCGCGCTGAAGTACGCGGGGACGGACGAACCCCGGTACGGTGACTGGATGGTGCGCCACGCGCTTTCCGATCCCGAAAACTTCAATCCCTACACGTCCAGCGACCAGGGCGCCACGCAGGTCCATACCTACGTCTTCGAATCGCTGCTGGAGCCGGAGTACGATCCGCCCTACGCACAGCGTGGTTTCATCGCGGCGGAGTATCCCGCCGTATCGGACGACAAGCTGACCTATACCTTCCGACTTCGCGAGAATGTCCATTTCTCCGACGGCGTTCAACTGACGGCGGACGACGTGCTGTTCAGCATGAAGGTCATCCAGACGCCCACGGTGCGGGCGCCTCACCTCAGAAACTACTATTCTTCCATTCAGGACGTCAAAAAACTCGGGGAATACGAGATCAGCTTCGAATGCCGCCAACCATATATCCTGAACGATCTCTTCCTCGGCGGCTTCGATATCCTCCCGCGTCACTTCTACGATCCGGACGGGTTGCTCGATCCGGTGCCGATCGGCAGCCTCATCGACGGCAGCTGGGAAACAGGGGAACACGCGGACCGGGTACGGCAGTTCGGCGAACGGTTCAACCAGGATTTCAACCGGCGCATGTTGGGAAGCGGGGCCTATTACGTGGCGGACTGGGAAGACGACGTGGTCACGGGACAGCGGGTTGTGCTTACTCGCAACGAGAATTACTGGGGCCGGGACGTGGAAGGAATCCCTCCCGCCGGGCACGTGGACAGGGTCGTCTTCAAGATCATCAACAACCTGGACGCCGCCTTCATCGAACTGACCAACGGCAACCTCGATATCCACGGAATGAAACCCCTGGAGTTCAAGGAGAAGAGCTGGTCTCCCGGTTTCGTCGACCGGTTCATGAAGGGCATTCAGTATGCGGGAGGATACGTCTATATCGGGTGGAACAACGACCACCCCATATTCCGGGACCGTCGGGTACGCCAGGCGATGACCCACCTCACCGACCGGGAATCCATGGTGCGTAACCTGCTCTTCGGGCTCGCGGAGACGGTCGAGAGCCCCATTCACAAGTTCCGTCCCGAGTACAATCACGACCTGCAGCCCTACGCCTACGACCCGGACCGGGCTTTGGCCTTGCTGAACGAAGCCGGTTGGTCGGATACGGACAACGACGGGATCCTCGACAGGGAGATCGACGGTGAGCGAACTCCCTTCCGTTTCGAGTTTCTCGTCAACTCGGGCAATCAGCTCAGGAAGGATATCGCGCTGACGCTACAGAGCGCGTTGGAGGACCTCGGCATCGACTGCCAGGTCCGCGAACTCGACTGGTCCATATTCCTGGAGCGGGTGAAGAACAAGGATTTCGCGGCCGTGACCCTCGGCTGGAGCGGGGGAACGGGGCTGCGCTTTCCGCCGGATTCCTACCAGATCTGGCATTCGTCCCAGATCGAAGGTAATGGATCGAACTTCGTAAGTTTCCGCAACGCGGAATCCGATGAGATCCTCGAGGTCTACCGAACGGAATTCGACATGGACCGGCGAATCGAACTGTACCGCCGGTTCCAGGAGATCCTCCACGAGGAACAACCCTATACCTTTCTCTGGAAATCGCGTGTCGCCAGTGCGTACAGCCGGCGCTTTCATGGCGTCAACTGGTATCCGGCCGGCGCCGTGAACCAGGAATGGTGGGTCGAACCCGCGGACCGGATGTACCAGTAACTCAGCGCGTTTCAGGCCCCTGTCCATACCCGTGATGACGCGCTGATCCGGCCATGATCCGGCGGGGGGCACGTTCTCCTATGCTCGGTTACATCCTTCAACGCTCGCTGCTCATGGTCCCTACGCTCGTCGGGATCACGGTGATCTCCTTCTTCATCATGCACCTGGCCCCAGGCGATCCCGTGGACCTGTTCCTCGGCGGCGTGGCCGGCGGCGAGGGGCTCGCGTCCGACCGGCAGCAGGACATCGAAAAGACCCGGGAGGATCTGCGCAGGCAACTGGGCCTGGACCGGCCGGTCCACGTACAGTACTTCAACTGGGTCACGGCGCTGTTCCTGAAAGTCGAAACCATCAGCGCATTCGACCGGAGCGCCTTGCGGGCGGACGGGTTGCTGGAACGGCTCGAGGCGTCGGAACGGCGGGCGCTCCTGGAACTCGCCAGGGAGGAACAGAAAGAACGGTTCCTTGTCCTTGTGCGCGATCGCGCGCCAGGGGAAGCGAGCGAGCTGGAACGATCGTCTTTCTGGGAAGGCAGGACCTTCAGTGCCGGGGGCAACTATACCTACCGGGGCGCGGGGATCGAACTCTTCAAACTCTCGGGATACCGCTTCGTAACGCTGGATTTCGGCCGTTCCTTCAAGGACAACCAGCCCGTCATTGCCCGGGTCATGGAGCGGCTGCCCGTCACCCTCGAAATCAACGTCATCGCCATCATCATCGCCTACCTGGTGGGCCTTCCCCTCGGCGTCTGGCTCGCGGTCAAGCAGAATACCTTGACGGACCGGGTGCTTACGACCGGTACCTTCGTCCTCTGGTCCATGCCCTCCTTCTGGGTGGGCATGCTGCTGATCATCTTCCTGTGCAACCGGGAGTTCTTCTACTGGTTCCCGGCCTCGGGCATACAGTCGCTGGACGCCTCCAGCGACTGGAGCTTCTGGCGGCTGCTCACGGACCACATGTACCACATGTTCCTGCCCGTGCTGGCCTCCGCTTATATCAGCTTCGCGACGATTTCACGCTTCATGCGGACGAGCATGCTGGAGAACCTGCGCCAGGATTACGTGCGGACCGCCCGGGCTAAGGGCCTGTCGGAGAAAGTCGTTATCCTGCGCCACGTCTACCGCAACTCGCTGATCCCGATCGTGACCACGTCCGCCGGGTTGCTCCCGGCCCTGATCGCGGGATCCGTGTTCATCGAAACGATTTTTACCATCCCCGGCATGGGGCTGCTCGGATTCGAGTCGGTGCTGACCAGGGACTACCCCATGGTCATGGCGCTTTTCACCATAGGCTCCCTGCTTTCGCTGCTGGGTATCCTGGTCGCGGACATCTTGCTCAAGGTGGTCGATCCGCGGATCACCTTCGACCAGTTGCAGGGATAGTGGACCGGCATCGGGAAGTAGAACGTCACTGTGAAGGAGACCGGCTTTGGGATCGGACCCGGCCAACCAAAACGAAATCGAGGCGGTGAACGGTACGCCGGTCGATGCCGTGATGAACGAGGGCGGCGAGAGCTTCTGGCGGCTGACGCGCAAGGAGTTCCGCAAGAACCGTCCGGCGCTCTACAGCCTTTACGTCCTCGTGGCCATGGCCGTCCTCGCGCTGACCGCGGACCTGATCGCCGGCAACAAGCCGTACTACATGGTCTACCAGGGAGAGACCTACTTCCCCGCTTTCAGGCAATACGCGGTGTACACCGGCCTGATGGACTGGCCGGAGGAGTTGCGGACGCGGAGGAACTTCAAGCGGTACGCGTACAGCGACGCGGTGTTTCCCCTCATCCCCTACGCGCCGGACGAGATCCGTCTCGGCGCGCGTTACGAGCGGCCGGGAGGCGACCACCCGTTCGGCACGGACCGGCTGGGCCGCGACGTGTTGTCCGGACTCATTCACGGCACGCGGTATTCGCTGACCATCGGGCTGGTATCGGTGGGCATCTCCCTGCTCATCGGCGTGGGACTCGGCGCGCTGGCGGGATACCTGGGCGGGTGGACGGACCTGATCCTGTCCCGCGTTTTCGAGCTCTGGGCCGCGATCCCGCCCTTCTTCCTGATCATCACGGCAGCGGCCTTCTTCCCGCCGAGCCTCTTCTGGATCATGATCATCATCGGGTTCACGGGATGGGTGGGCATCGCCCGGCTGACCCGGTCCCAGTTCCTCCAGGTGCGGGCCTTCGACTACATCGCGGCCGCGCGGGCCCTGGGCTGTTCGAACCTGCGCATCATGGCCGTGCACATCCTGCCCAACGCCATCGCGCCCGTGCTGATCCCCGCGGCCTTCGGCGTGGCCGGCGCCATCCTGGCCGAATCGGGGCTGAGTTTCCTCGGCATCGGCGTGCCCGCCGAGGTCATTACCTGGGGGTCGCTGCTGGCCGGCGCGCGCAGCAATATCGCGGCCTGGTGGCTCGTGATCGTGCCCGGATTCGCCATTTTCATCACGGTAACCCTGTACAACCTGCTGGGAGACGGACTGCGCGACGCCCTGGACCCCAGGCAGCGCGGTACGGCATGAGAGACGCATGACGAATACGATTCTGCGCGTAAACGATCTGAAGACCTGGTTCGACACCGATAGCGGCGTGGTGCGGGCCGTCGACGGCGTCAGCTTCGAGGTGGAGGCCGGCCGGACGCTGGGTATCGTGGGCGAGTCGGGATGCGGCAAGAGCATGACGGCCTACTCCATCCTGGGACTGGTCCCGCAGCCGCCCGGACGCATCGCCGGAGGTGAGGTCTTCTTCGAGGACAGGGACCTGCTGAAACTCACTCCCCGGCAGATCCGGGCAATACGGGGCAACGATATCGCCATGATCTTCCAGGAACCCATGACGTCCCTGAACCCCGTATTTACCGTCGGCGAGCAGATCGCGGAAGCGGTCCGCCTGCACCAGGGCGCGGACCGGAAGGACTCGTGGCGGCGGGCCGTCGAACTGTTGGACCTGGTGGATATCCCACTGCCGGAAGAACGGGCCGGAAGCTATCCCCACGAACTCAGCGGCGGCATGCGCCAGCGCGCGATGATCGCCATGGCGATCTCCTGCGACCCGAAGCTGTTGATCGCCGACGAACCGACCACGGCACTGGACGTTACCATCCAGGCGCAGATTCTCGACGTGCTGCGCCGCCTGCAGGAAGAGCTGGGCATGGGACTCATGCTGATTACCCATGACCTGGGCATCGTGGCCGAGATGGCCCACGAGGTACTGGTCATGTACGCGGGGCAGGTCGTGGAACGGGCCGACGTGAAAACGCTCTTCGGAAGTCCCCGCCATCCTTACACCCGCGGACTACTCGCTTCGGTGCCGACAATGAGTTCGGGTACGGAGGAGCTTTCGACCATCGAGGGGACGGTACCGGATCCCGTGGGCTTCCCGGCGGGATGCCGCTTCGCCCCGCGATGTGATTTCGCGGTGGAAGCCTGCGGCCGGCCACAGGCGCTGGTGGACGTGGAAGGCCGCCACCTGGTCCGTTGCGGCGAATGGCATCGGGTCGTGCAGGCGGAGACGGCACAGGGGTAGCATTGTATGACAAAAGAAAATGAAATGTTACTGCAGGTCCGGGGACTGAAGAAACACTTCCCCGTGGGCGGCGGACTGCTCCGGCGCCACCGGGCGGCCATCAAGGCCGTCGACGGGGTCGACCTGACCCTGGAACGGGGCGAGACGCTGGGCCTGGTGGGCGAGAGCGGGTGCGGAAAAACCACGATCGGACGGGCGATCCTGCGCCTGGTCGATCCCTCCGCCGGAACGGCCACCTTCCATACTGCCCTCGAAGATGGGGAAGCGCGCAGGCCGCACGCGGTCTTCGACTTGAAGAAGAGCGATCTCCGGCGGCTGCGGCGCCAGATGCAGATCGTGTTCCAGGACCCCTACGGCTCCCTCAACCCGCGTATGACCGTCGGCGCCCTGCTCAGGGAACCCTTGACCGTGCACGAATTGAGCACGCGGTCTGAAACGGGTGACCGCGTGGCCGAATTGCTCGAAACGGTGGGCCTGAATCCTGCCCACGCCCGCCGGTATCCCCACGAGTTCAGCGGCGGCCAGCGGCAGCGCATCGGCATTGCCAGGGCCCTGGCCGTCCGGCCCGAGCTGATCATCGCCGACGAACCCGTCTCGGCGCTCGACGTATCGATCCAGGCGCAGATCATCAACCTGCTCAAGGTGCTGCAGGACCGGTTCCGGCTCAGTTACCTGTTCATCTCCCACGACCTTCGCGTGGTGCGCCACATCAGCGACCGGGTGGCCGTCATGTACCTCGGCAAGATCGTCGAAACCGCCACGCGGGACCAGCTCTACGCGAAGCCGCTCCATCCCTACACCAGGGCCCTGCTCTCGGCCGTGCCCCTTCCCGATCCTACGCTTGGCCGCGACCGGATTATCCTCAAGGGCGACGTCCCCAACCCGGCGAACCTGCCTCCGGGGTGCCCCTTCCATCCCCGGTGCCCGCTGGCAGAAGCCCGCTGCAAGACCGAGGTCCCCGTGCTGGAAGACAAGGGGAACGGCCACAGGGCGGCGTGCCACCTGGTGTGAAGAACGGGTCAGCCGTCCCGGCCCGGTTCGCTGGCCTGATCAGCCGGCCAGGTCCCGCAACGCGCTCATTTCATTGCTAAATTCAGTTTCCATGGACCGTTTCCGGTCGTCCGGCAGAAAACTGTAACGGATGCCGTTCAGCAGGATTTCGTCGATGGTCTCCCTGGAAAACCCCCAGGGGTCGGCGAGCAGGCAGGCTTCGTCGGTCAGCGAGGTGTTGAACAAAGGGGGATCGTCGGAGTTGACGGTGACGGTTACGCCCGCCTCGTGAAGTGCTTTCAGGGGATGAGACGCCGCGTCGGGGTAGAGCCCCAGGCTGATGTTGCTCGTGGGGCTGATTTCAAGCGGTATCCGATGTTCCGCCAGGTAATCGACGAGTTCGGGGTCCTCTATGGCCCGCACCCCGTGCCCGATGCGCTCGGCGCCCAGGTCGTGAATCGCTCCCCAGATGCTCTCGGGGCCGACGTGCTCGCCGGCATGGGGTGCGCTGTGCAGCCCCGCGGATCTCGCCCGGTCGAACCAGGGAACAAAAGGCGCGGGCGGGTATCCTTCCTCCATCCCGCCAAGACCCAGGGCGACGACCCCGTCCTCCATCCCCTCGATGGCCACCTCGGTCGTATAGTCGAACCGACCCCGCTCGGGGTAGTCGTTGCGCACCAGGTCGAAGACCCAGTTGATTTCGCAGCCGAAGGCTTCCTTTACCCGGCGGCGTCCGTCCGTCAGCCCGGTGAACCAGACGTCCTGGTCGACCCGGTTGATCCAGAGGTGGGTGCTCGGCGAAAAGGTCACTTCGGCGTACCGTATGTTCTGGCGGGCCATGTCGGCGCCGAATTCGTACACGATCAGCTCGAAATCCTCTACAGTGCGAAGGCACTTCGTGATGGCGACGTAGACCTCGATGAAATGGTGGAAGTCCCTGAACCGGTACCAGTTACGCAGCCCCTCCTCCGTGTCTTCCGGCAGGTCGACGCGATGCCGTTCCGCCAGCATCAGCAGCGTGGACGGCTGAATGGACCCTTCCAGGTGCACGTGCAGTTCCACCTTCGGCACGGCGGCGATGTAGTCGTAAAGGGACATGTTGAAAGTCTGTGAAGTCGATCTGCGTTTCAGCTGGCTCTAGAACGAAACGGTCGAAGAATTCACGAAGTTTCAGGTGCACTCGATTGCTCGTTTCGATCAGATTCTACGGCTAATCGGATGCGCTCGATAACGTTCCGTATCCCGTCCGGCTCTTCCCCCTTTTCGCGAAGGTCCTTTGCAATTTTCTCCAGAATGGGGATGGCGCGGGATTCCCGTAGCCGCTCAAGCTCATTGACCACTTCGAGACCCAGGTGCTTCCCGTGCCAGGGGTAGCTGTCGGAGAGAAGCTCGAGCTCTTCCAAAAACCGAAGAAGCTGGGTGCGGACTTCCTCGGTGTCCGGGGCGTCGACCCAAGGTTGCCGGTCCGAATGAGGATCTCGTTTGCCAGTTCCGGGTTTCACCAAGTCTACAACCGACTCGTGCACGTAGACCGGACCCAGCGGTACGGCGTACTTTCGTTTACTTAGATCCGTATGATTCGCGCAATAGGTCCAGAACGGGACTTCGATTTTCAGTTCCCTGATCTCGCAGAAGTCCGCGATGTTCTCGTCCGGTAGGCGAATGAAGTCCCGACGACCGGCATTGGCCCGATTAAACCGGCAGGTGCCGCAGCAGTCCGTACCGCCGTTGGGCATGGGTAGACTCCTAACCAGGTGATCCGCTGTGGACGTATTGCCTGTAGAGGGCCCGCGACTTGGTGCGGGGCTTCGCGAATCTGCGATTCCAGATAAATGTAACGTTTATCCCGACAGGCGTAAAGCGCGAGCACATTTGCCATGACATTCACCTGGCCGGCAACTATTATGTGAGGGCATGTAAAACGTTACAACGGCGCGTAAAAAAGGAGCACGATGTGGAACTGTCTGTCGTCAGCGGCGGCGTGTTCAAACTGGACGGCGGGAGCATGTTCGGGATCGTTCCGAAACCGCTCTGGGAGAAGATCTGTCCCCCCGACGAAAAGAACCGGATCACCAACGATACGAACTGCCTGCTGATCCGTAAAGACGGGCGGCTCATCCTGGTCGACACGGGTTACGGCGACAAGATGACCGACCGGGACCGGGGCATCTACGGGATGTCCGGTTCCACCATTCTGGGGTCTTTGTCGGCCCGGGGCGTATCCGCGGAGGACATCGATCTCGTCATCCTGAGCCATCTACATTTCGACCACGCGGGCGGCGCGACCCGGATGGACGAGGAGGGCCAAGCCGTACCCGCTTTTCCCAATGCGCAGTACGTGGTGCAGAAAGGCGAGTGGGAGGACGCTCTTGATGATTACGGTACCATGAAGACCACCTATCGCCCCGAGAACTACGTGCCCCTGATGGACCGGGGCGTGCTTACCCTGGTGGAGGGCGACGTGGAGATCGAGGAAGGGATCCGTGCCGAGGTGACCGGCGGCCATACCCGGTATCATCAGTTGGTGAAGGTGGAGTCCGGGGATACAAGGGCGGTCTACTCAGGCGACATCCTCCCCATGTCGACCCACCTGCGCGCCCCGTACAACATGGCCTACGACCTGTTCCCCTACGATACCATGGTCGCCAAGATGCGCCTGCTCCGGCAGGCGGCCGACGAGGGCTGGATCATCGTCCTGGATCATGATGCGAATGTGTCTTCGGGCAGGGTTTTGTGCGAGGGTGAAGACCGGTACGCAATCGAACCGGTGGTGTTGGAACCGCAGTCAGATTGATCCGGTCAGACACGGGCAGCGCGTAGTTCCACGTCGTCTATCTCGTCCCCGCGCCGAACACCTGCGTGCGCCACATGACCCGGCGCTGACGGTCGTCGAAGGGCGTCCGGCGGTGCATGGTGCAGCGGTTGTCCCACATGACCAGGTCGCCCACTTCCCAACGGTGTTGCCAGACGAATTTCGGATTAGTGGCGTGGGCGATCAACTCGTCCATCAGGACCTGGCCTTCCTCCCGTTCCAAGTCCGTGATGTGATGCGTCAGGTGGGGACTGACGTAGATGACCTTGCGCCCGGTCTCCGGATGGGTGCGAACGACCGGATGCATTGTGGGTTCCGGCGTATTCAACGCGTCGATGGGATGGCGGTGGACCGCGTTCAGACCGTTTATGCGGAACTGTATGTCGGGATCCAGCGCTTCATACGCCGCATAACCGTTGGCCCACATCGTGTCGCCGCCGCGGTTCGGTATCTCGATGGCATACAACAATGAAATCGTGCCCGGCTCAGGCAGGTAGGACAGGTCTGAGTGGAAGGGGATTTCCTCGCTGCCGAGGGCTCCGATGGGCTTGCCGTCCTCGGTCACGTTCGAGATGACGAAGATCTCTTCGATCGGCCGGTCCGGTTGCGGCCTTACGTGCGGCACCGGGTCGCCGAAGTAGCGGGTGAAGCGGACCAGATCTTCCTGGCTGATCCCCTGGTCACGAAAGAACAGCACGCAGTGATCCAGAAAGGCGCCGCGCAGCACACGTACGGTTTCCCCGTCCAGTTCGTGGCACAGATCAAGGCCACGCACTTCCGCGCCAAGTGCGCCGCCGGTAGGTATGACTTCAAACGAATCCATCATGCCTCGTATACACGGATCCTGCGACCACTCCCGTTTTGGCGCAATTCCCGCAATGCGGGATGACTAGATATTCGTCGCGTCCGGATCGTCCCAGAACGCCTCCAATTCCACGCCCAGGCCGTCTACCGTCCGGTTGCACCAGGCGAAGAAACCCGTGATCTGGTTGATCTCGAGGATCGCCTTGTCGCCGAACCCGGCCTCCCTCAACCGTTCGATGTCGGACTCGGTGGTCGAAGCCGGAGCCAGGGTCAGCTTGCGCACATAGTCCAGCATGGCGCGGTCGGCGGCATCCAGGGCCGCCTCGCGGTAGTCCTTCTTGATCGCGTCCACCAGTTCCCGGTCGTCGATCTCTCTGAGGAGCCCCTCCCCATGGTGGCGGATTCAGTACTCGCACTCGTTCAGGGCCGAGACGGTCGTCGCGATCATCTCCCGCTGTCCCAGTGTGAGGTCGCAGTCTCCGTGCATGAGGCCGTTGTAGAAGGCCATCACCGCCCGCATGGCCTGCACGTTCAGGCTATGGACCTTGATGATGTTGTCCACGCCGCCCCACGAGCGCATCGAGCCCTGGTAAAACCTGGCCAATTGGCCTTCCGCTTCCGATTCGTCGATGGTGCGTATCCACGCCATGGTCCTCTCCTGTGGGTTGACTACAGTCCGAAATGCCGCCGCATCCGGGCCACTGCGGCTTTTTCGTCTTTGCTCAGCGATTCCAGTTCATACGCCTCTTCGGTGATCTGACTCCGGTATTCCTCAAAGGGCAGTCCGCCTTTTCCGGTTTCGTTGAAGTACGCGCTGAGTTGATAGCGCTGGAAGATGTTCATCCTGGGATAGTCCTGTGTCCAGACCGCGGCGTCGTGGAGTACATGCGTCGAGAACACGAGGACGTCTCCGGCGTCCATAGGCACGGTGATCGATACGGGTGGGTGGTGGCGCACCTTCAGGTCTTCGGGTGTGCCGAAGGCCGACTTGTGGCTTCCGGGCACCAGGCTGAAACCCGTACTTTCGGGCACATCCGCCAGTGCCACCCAGGTGGCCAGGTGGCTACAGTAGATCTCCCCGCCCGCCGCCTGGTAGTCGTTGTGTGGATTCCGGAAGCCAGGGGGAAACTTGAAGCCGCTGTCGTCCCGGTGATAGGCCTGGTGGTCCTCGTCGCCCGGCGCCGCGCGGTCCATTTTCGTGAAGTTGCAGTGAAACAGCCGGGGCATGCCCATGGTCAGCCCCGCCACCACGCGTATGATCTCCGGATCGGCATTCAGTTCCTGGAATAACCGGTGTCCGTACTGGATGTGGTCCAGGTGCGTCTTGTACGGCTCCTGCCGGTGCCTGAGGACCGGCGCGGGTATCTCGGACTCGTCGGCTGTCAACCAGTGATCGACGACCTCAAGGATACAGGCCAGGCGGTCCGGCGTGATCACGCCGCGCAGGTGAAGAAACCCCTGCAGGTCGAAATGCCACTTCTCTTCTTCCGTCAAAAGATGAGCATATTGCGACGGCATGGACGGACCTCTGACGTTTCAAAAGGCAAACAACGCAGGCGCGTGGGCACCGTCTCGCTTCAGGTCCCCTACCGGCCAGGCCCTAACGGCCCAGCCAACCCCCGTCGACGGCCAGTACCGCACCGTGGACATAGTCGGAAGCGTCCGAACTGAGATAGACGGCGGCGCCGCCCAGGTCTTTCGGCGCGCCCCACCGTCCGGCGGGGATCCGCTCCGATATGGACCTGGAACGCTCCGGGTCATGCTGAAGGGCCGACGTGAGGTCGGTGGCGATATAGCCCGGCGCGATGGCGTTTACGTTGACGCCTTTGGAGGCCCATTCGTTGGAAAGGGCCATGACCAGCTGCCCGACCGCGCCCTTGGACGCCGCGTAGCTGGGCACGGTGATGCCGCCCTGAAAGGACAGAACGGAAGCGGTAAACACGATCTTTCCGCGGCCTCGGGCAACCATGTCCCGTCCGATCTCCCGGCTCAGGATGAACGGCGCGTTGAGGTTGACGTTCATGACCGTGTCCCAGTATTCGTCGGAATGTTCGGCTGCGGGCGCCCGCAACGTAAGCCCGGCGTTGTTGATGAGGATATCGATGACCGGGAAATCGTTCTTGACCTGGTGAATGAAATCATACAGCGCGTCCCGATCGTTGAGGTCGACGCTGTAACCGGAAAACCGGCGGCCCAGGGCCGTGACGGCCCCTTCGATTTCGCTGCCGGACGACTCCATCGACGCGCTTACGCCCACGATATCCGCGCCTGCTCCGGCGAGCGCTTCGGCCAGTCCCCTGCCGATTCCCCGGCGGCAGCCGGTTACGAGGGCGGTTTTGCCATCCAGCCTGAATGCGTCCAGTATAGACATGAAGACTCCGTTCTACAGCGTAAGCCGTTGAGGGCAGTGTTACCCGGAACGCGGCCAATGGAGTGCTTTCACCAGGCCGCTAAATGACGATTAGAAAAAGTTGCGGCGCGCGTGGTTTGTCAACCGGGAAACGGATGTCGACGGTTTCTGCTGTGTGTCTAAGTGCGTTTGCAGTGAAAATGCCGTCTATTTCAGACCGGGGATAAGATGCTCGACGATCTTCAGAAGGATGATCGTGATGATGGGAATCGCACCGATAAGCAGGTTTAATTTGACCTCTATGGATTTAAGCCGGTCCCGGATGCTATGATCCTTCGTGTATACTTCCGAAAACAGCGGATTGAACCTGTCTGTTTCTGAAACGACCGAATCTGCCGGTTTAACTGCTGGATGGTCCGTCATTGTTCAACCTCCGGTCCGCGTGGGTGGAACGTAGTCCGCTGGTGTTATTGAATTAGTCATCGGCTGCCCACGGGTTCTCGAGTCCTTTGCGAGGTTTATTGCAATGGGTTAGATCGACAG
>VXWP01000002.1 GCA_009835325.1 Gemmatimonadota bacterium
CCCCCCCCCGCCCCCCCCCCCCCCCCCCCACCCGCCCCCCCGCCCCGCCCGGCCGCCCCCCCGCTCCCCCCCCCCGCCGCCCGGGAAGTAGGATTAGTCGATTTCGATCATAATACGACAGTGGTCACTCGAGCCCCACTTGTCTGGGTCGTTCAGGGCTCGGGTGGTGATGCCTTTGTGGAAACCCCGCGAAGCGAACACGTAGTCGAGTTGATGGCGGGCATTCTCAGGTTTTCTGGCGCGTACTGTGTAGTATGTAGGTACGTTCAACGTATCGGAGGTTAGTCCCTTTGGCGTAGGGGTTTTTTTCACCCCATGTGGATATCGAGGCCCCAGGAATTCTAATCCAAGTCCGTCCATACGTTCGAATACAGTCTTGTCTCTCGTTGGTATCACTAATGCCGGGTCAGTACACTCGTAAATGGTATTGAGGTCCCCCGCTGCGATTATCCGGTGAGTAGTCGGATCATTGGAACCAATAAAGGCCGAGAGATCGGAGATGATCCGATGCGTAGACGCGTCCGAATAGCCGACACTCCATTTCGTAGGGGTAGATCTGTGCGGTTTCAACCACCGCGAATACATCGAAACTACGATGAAAGGCTTCTGATCGTGGGGAATCACTCGCGCGGCGGAAATGGTACCGGCATCGCTGACGATCATCTCGTCGGGGGCAGCTGATTTGTAACGAGGAACAACTCGCTTGAACCACTCAACCCCAACTCGGTCGGATAGTTTTACGACCAAAGGCCAACGATCGTAATCATCTAGGTAGTACCACTGGTCACTGGTCGTATTTGATCCCGTGTCGATCCGTGAGCGTAGATCCGGAGGTATCCTGCCAGCCTCCTGAATTAAACCGACGTCTGCATCCATTGCGAGCAGTTCGTCCCAGGGTGCCTTGCTCTTACGGATATTCCAGCAAACGATTTTAATCATGTTATCTGTAGCCTTTTCTCGAGATTGCATTCGTAATTGGAAACCATACTATACACGTAATCAGGGCATGAACGACGCACGTTCGCTCTGGCTCAGAACCCATAGCGCATCGACACCCTGAATCCCTGCCCTCTTTGCATCGCCCAGGTTTCGGCGAGGTCTAGCTCCAGCGGTTCGCGGCTACCGTCCTTCCAGACGACCTGACCAATGGCTCTTTCGGTCTCCACGATTCCCCAATCCACGTATCGCCATGCAAGATCGAGCGTGATCTTGTCCGAAAGAGCCGTGGCCACACCGGCCGTGAGCATTACGGTGAAATCGACCCGCCTGCCGTCCGGAACGATGGTCTGCGTCCTGGGAAATGTCATTAAGTAATCGCTGATATCGACATAGTGCAGTCCGGCGCCGGTTCCCGCGAACACGCGAAAAGGACCGTACGATGTGAGATCCATGTACGCGGCGACCGTGCCGGACGCGGACTGCAGGTCCGCCGATACGGACTGGAGCGCATCGGTCTGGAGGAAGTTGGCGGTTCCTTCGAAGGTGAAACTCGGTCGGTAGGAAAGGGACGTTTCCAAGCGCAGACCCGGTGTCGCGATGTATCCGAGGCCGATCTCGACACCTCCCGCCACGCCAAAATCACCCCGCGTACCTCTAGCGATGCCGTTGCCCCCGGTTCCACACCCGTAGAGCGCCGCGGGAGACGTACTTAGACAATTCTTGTCCCCGAACCTGGTTTTCGAGGACAGATCGAGGCTCGCGCCGACCCGAAGGTATAGAGTGTTTTGGTAGGTGGCGGATTCGGTCGGCTCAGTTGCAGTATCAGTCTGACGCACATGGTCTCTACTTGAGATTGCAGTCCCTTGGGCGTCTACCGGTTCGATATCCATGGTGGCCAATGCCATAACCAGGATAGAGACCGTCCTGATCCTGATGGCTTTACGATGGTCGCCAGTCATGTTCCTCTCGCTCTTTCATAATCATTTCATCAGATTTGATGGTGAAACGAGTAGGGATATCCTGCGTGAATCACACCGCATGTCCCGAATGGTGGTCTCCTGCACGTGTTCGATACTGATCTTGCACACATGATCGAACGAGGAGGACGGACTGCATGAACCATCAAGGGGGTAGTAACGGTCAGTCAGGATCGATTGAATGCTGTGGGCAATGCGCGGATAGCCGTACCGACTCTCCTATGGGCTGCTGCAAGGTCAAACTGTGACTGCAGGTTGATCCAGAACAGTGGTTCCACGCCGAACCAGTGACCGAAGCGCAAGGCCGTGTCCGCCGTAATCGACCGCTTACCTGAGATAATCTGGCTGATCCTGTTTGGCGGTACGTCAATCTGACGTGCGAATTCCGATGGCACAACGCCCAATTCTTCGAGCTCGTCCTGAAGAATCTCGCCGGGATGAATGGTACGCAGGAGCATGATTCCATCCTCCATGTTGCCTCAATGATAATCTACAATTTCCACGTCTAACGGTCCCGGACTGTTACCGGGCCATCTGAAGCAGATTCGCCATTGATTGTTTATTCGAATTGAATACTGCCCTCTTCTCTTTCCACGGAGAGATTCCAAACGGTTGCTGGTCAGTGCTTTCAAGGTATTAAGCGATGGGGCAGCATTCAGAATCGAAAGTCTTTTCGCAGCCTGTTTTTCAAATCCCTGAAACGAAGCGGTGAATTCGCCACTGGCGAATCGCTCGGTCCTGCGATCCTTGTATCCAAGAATCATAGCTGAAACCAAATTACATGAAATGACGATGTACGTCAATCGTCATTTCATGGAACCAGAGAACTAATTATCGACTCGAATCTACAATAGGTCAATTCAGAAGTCGATACAGGAATTTGTTAGTAACCTACTTCAGAAAACACCCACTAACCTTCGCCTCGAAAGCCGCAATCTCCTCCGCACCTTCCAGTACACCGATCTCCAGGTGAAAATCGCGCACTTCATCGGGCTCAATGTGCTGCAGGTAACCGTTCTTGCGGTTCCAGGCCCTTCCGAGCATGCTGACGTTGCCCGGCTCGATGCCGGTGACGTAGGTACCCCGGTGGAAATGCTGCCAGTGGGTGACGATGGGGATTTCCGCCTTGGGGAAGGACCAGTACAGGCCAAGGCCGAGGCGGTCGTTGATAAGTCCCACGCGGCATTGGCCGCTGGCATCGGCCCTTGGATGCATGATGTAGACGTCGTCGTGCGCTTCGTTCACAGGCGCGGAGACCGAGGCATAGGTTTCGGGTCCTACTTCGCGGTCTTCAAGCCACTCGGTCGTCTTTTCGCTGTCGATGACGACGCGTGTGCCCTCGTCGAGGACGGGGAAACCGGGATTGCAATGATAGACGAACATCAGGGGTGAACGATCGACCGACTGGTTGTGTATCCGGTCGTGGATATGAAGCGACTTTTCGCCCAGGACCGTCGAAATCTCCCGGGTGAGTTCCAGGTTGGTGCCGAATACGACGGCTTCCCGGATCTTTCCGCGTACCTTAACGATGTAGTCGTCGCCGTCCCACTGGCCATCCGTGTGGACCTGCCGTGCCGGCAGGAAGGACAGGCGCCCGTGGAGGCCGAGTTCCTCGTTTTCTTCTTCGGGATCGGTCTCCGGATGCCCCGTGAACGTCATCCCGCAGCTCAGGACCAGCCCGCCGTAGAACCCGCGCATCCAGCCGTAGCCCTGCGGTTCGTAGAACGCTGGCCCTACGTCGCCCGTGTTGCCACGGAAGCAGAGCGACATGCCTTTGTAGTGGGCCGAGGCCACGTCAAGCGCCCGTCCCGGCAGCAGGGAGAAGCACAGGCCCGAGGCGTTGAATACCTCGATGAGATCGGCGCCCCGGTCGCTGCCTTCGCGCAGTTCACCGTACCGGGCGTGGGCGACCTGGCTCATGTCGCCGACGAGATCGAGCAGTTCCCTGCGTGTATACTCTTTTCCGAATAGACGTGCCATGGTCACCTTCCTGGATGGAATCGTCTCTGAGAGTTGCGTGAACTCGTATCTATTTCTGTTCTACTTCTGCTGAATCTTTGCCCAGGTATCGCGCAGCGTGATCGTCCGGTTGAATACGGGGCTGTTGGTCTGTGTTTCGACGGCGTCGACGCAAAAGTAGCCCAGCCGCTCGAACTGGTAGTTCACGCCGGGTTCGGCTTCCGCCAGGCCGGGTTCGACCTTGCAGTCCGTGACGGTCTTGAGCGAATCAGGGTTCAACAGAGACCGGTCATCGTCGACTTCACCCGGGCGGGGATCCGGATCGCTGAAGAGCCGGTCGTAGAGGCGCACGGTGGCGTTCAGGGCGTGCGCGGCCGATACCCAGTGGATGGTGCCGCGTACTTTCCGGCCGTCCGGCGTGGTCCCGCCCCGGGATTCGGGATCGTAGGTGCAGAGCAGTTCGACCACTTGCCCGTCATCGTCTTTGATTACGTCCGTGCACGTGATGTAGTAACCGTAGCGCAGGCGGACTTCCCGGCCAGGCGCTAACCGGAAGAACTTACGGGGCGGATCTTCCATGAAGTCGTTTCGCTCGATGTATATCTCACGGGTAAAGGGCACCTGACGCGTCCCCATGGCCTCGTCTTCCGGGTTGTTCACAGCTTCCATCTGCTCGGTGCGGTCGGTGGGGTAATTAGTGATCACGACTTTCAGCGGGTCCAGCACGCCCATGACCCGGGGCGCACGCTTGTTCAGGTCCTCCCGGATGATGAAATCCGCCAGGGCCATGTCGATGAGATTGTGGTTCTTGGCCACGCCGACGCGGTCGCATAGGGTCCGGACGGCCTCGGGAGTGTATCCCCGGCGCCGCAGGCCGGACAGTGTGGGCATGCGGGGGTCGTCCCAGCCAGTAAGCACGCCTTCTTCGATGAGCGGCCGGTAGAAGCGCTTCGAAAGCACGGTGTGGGCCAGCGCAAGCGGCGCGAATTCAATCTGCTGGGGGTGGTAAACGTCCAGCCGATTCAGGATCCAGTCATAGAGCGGCCGGTTGTTTTCGAACTCCAGGGTGCAGAGCGAATGGGTGATGCCTTCGATGGAATCCGATAGGCAGTGAGTGAAGTCGTACATGGGGTACACCCGCCACTTCTCCCCAGTGCGGTAATGATGAGCGTGCCGGATCCGGTACAGCACGGGATCGCGCATCGTCAGGTTCGGATGGGCCATGTCGATCCGGGCCCGCAGGACATGGGCGCCGTCCGGAAACTCCCCGGCCTGCATGCGTTCGAACAGGTCCCGGTTCTCCGCGGCCGTCCGGTCGCGGTACGGACTGTTCCGGCCCGGTTCCGTGGGCGTGCCCCGGTGATCCCGCATTTCCTCCCAGGTCAGGCTGTCCACATAGGCGTCGCCCTGGTCCACGAGTTGCAGCGCATAGTCGTACAGCTGATCGAAGTAATCGGAGGCGAAGTACAGACGATCTTCCCAGTCGAACCCAAGCCAATTGATGTCCCGCTTGATCCCCTCCACGAAGTCCACGTTCTCCGTTTCCGGATTCGAGTCGTCAAACCGGAGGTTGCACAGGCCGCCGTACGCTGCAGCCACGCCGAAATTCAGGCAGATCGACTTGGCATGGCCGATATGGAGATAACCGTTCGGCTCCGGGGGGAAACGGGTATGCACCTTGCCCCCGAACTTCCCGCTCTCCATGTCCGCGTCGATGATTTCGCGTATGAAATCCCTGTATGGTTTTTCGGTGCTCATAGGTACCTGATCCGGTTGCCGATGGGGCAGATTCAAGAGCGTGTAATATAGGACGTTATGGGGAAAACGGCAAGGTGAAGATAGGGTGACTTGAGGCAGGATATCATGGAGAATTTCGTTTGATGCTTGTTGCATTCTGACTTTAATACAGAACTAAACCGGCCCACTATTATAGCCTGTATTAAATACAATCGCGGAATCATGCCTTATGAATGCCTGACTTTAATTGCGATTTTGTCGCGGTGTCGTAACAAACGAGAAAATCGAAAGCGACGCTATCGATTTTCACACTTTCGTCGCCCACGCCCCGATATGCGGCGGGATAACCACGGGGCGCTTTGCCGCGACGATTTCCTCCCGGACTCGCTGGGGAATGGTGTCGATGTCCACCTCTTCGGCGGTCGCGATCCCGTAGTGTTCCAGCAGTGGGACGACGCTTCGGAAGGAATTCGCGATGTACGAATACCCCGGCCAGTCGGCGGAACCGCCCAGCAGCATGCCCGCGTCAAGGGTCGGCTCGGGCAGGCCGGCCTCGATGAACACCTGGTGCAGGTCCAGTCCCATATTGGGATTCGCCCCGGAGCGCTCGAATACGTCGATGATCCAGTCGACCATCTGGCGCATGAGCGGAGTATCCTCGCCACTGTACGACTGTGTCATCGTGAAATCGATCTCCTGGAAGACGACGAGGCCACGGGGGCGCAAGCGGGTTACAAGCTGCTTCAGCACAGCCACGGGATCGGGCAGGTACATGAGCACCAGCCTTCCGATCAGGGCGTCGAAATCGCCGCCAAGTTCCAGGGTATGTACGTCGCCGGAACGGAACTCCACGTTGCGGTGCCCCGCCTGCCGGACCCGTTCCCGGGCGGTCTCCAGGATCTCCGGATTCATATCCACCCCGATGACTTCCCCTTCCGGACCCACGAGTTCCGCCGCGATCAGCGCCACGTCACCCGCGCCGCTTCCGATGTCGAGGACCCGCATGCCCCGTGCAAGGCCGGCCGACTTCAGAAACCGCTCCGTGATCGGTCTGAGTAGCCGGGACTGCTCGATCAGGCGTTCCGTCTCCTCGTCGCTGCGTCCCATCGTGTATTTCCGATCGCGGTCTTGATCTGCCATTTCAGATACTTCTCCTTTCCATTCTTCTATTTGCACATACATACGCTGGTTTGGACTCGTCCGCTCGCAAATCGTTCAAATTGTAAACTATAACGCCACCCGTCAACGCTTTTGAGTAGCGCGTACCGTTTACGTTTCGTTCAAATCTGGAGAACAGACTGTTCGGCCACATCGACGCCTACACCACCACTACTCCTTCACCGCCCCCAGCGTGATTCCCTGCACGAACTCCCGCTGCATCGCGAGGAACAGGGCCATGATGGGCAGGATGGACAGCAGCGTACCGGCCATGAGCATGCCGTACTCCTGCCGGTAGACGCCCACCAGGCTGGCCAGGCCGAGGGGCAGGGTGTACTTGGCGGCGTCCCGCAGCACGATCATGGGCCAGAGAAACTCGTTCCAGGCCCCCAGGAACCCAAAGATGCTCAGGGCGCCCATGGCCGGCTTCACGGCCGGAATGATGACGCGCCAATAGATGCCGAATTCGGAGGTGCCGTCGATCCGTGCCGCATCGAGCAGGTCCGATGGCACGCCGAGGATGAACTGCCGCATGAGGAACACGCCGAAGCCGCTGGATGCCAGGTAGGGCAGGATCACGCCCTGGTAGGTGTCGAGCCACCCGAACTTGTACAACAGGGTGAACAGGGGCACCAGCACCAGGTGAAAGGGGATCATCATGGAGGCGAGAACGATGGCGAACAGGACGCCGCGGCCCCGGAACGAGTACTTGGCGAAGGCGAATCCGCCCATGGTGGCGATGGCGAGGAGCAACAGCGTGTGCGAAGTGGCCAGGAAGGTGCTGTTGACGACGTACTGGATGATCGGCATTTCCTGAAACAGCCGGGTGAAATTCTCGAGCGTGGGGTCCTGGGGCAGAAAGGTGGGCGGGTAGGAGAAGATCTCGCCCGACGGCTTGAAGGAAGCCGAAACCACCCAGAACAGCGGCGTCAGGACCAGGACGGTCAGCAGGATCAGGAGCACATAGGTGATGGTGGTGCGAACCGGGTTTCTCATGGTGTCAGTTTTCTCTGAATACGCCGAAGAACCGGACCTGGATGATGGAAATGACCCCGATGATCACGGCCAGGGCCCAGCCGATGGTCGCCGCGTAGCCGAGGTTGATGAACTCGAATCCGTGCTTGTACAGGTACATCACCATGGTCATGCTCGCGTTGCCGGGACCGCCCTCCGTGAGCACGTAGGGCAGGTCGAAGAGCTGGAACGACCCGATCATGGAGGTGATGACCACGAAGGCGATCACGGGCTTGAGGGCGGGGATCGTCACGTGCACGAAGCTCTGCCAGGGGCCCGCGCCGTCCACGGCCGCGGCCTCGTAGAGTTCCTGCCGGATGCTCTGAAGTCCTGCGAGGAAGTAGACCATGTTGAATCCCGCCCACCGCCAGACGCCGGCCAGCACGAGGGCGGGCATGACCAGGTCCGGATCCTGGAGCCACTGGATTTCGGAACCGAGCACCCTGTTCACCAGGCCGTAGCGCCGGTCGTACAAGAGGTAGAAGATCACGGCGATGAACACGCCGGAGATCAGCACTGGCGAGAAGAAGGAAAGACGGAACAGGTTCCGGCCCTTCAGGCGGGCGTTGCTGAGGAGCAGGGCGAGGGCCAGGGCTACAGGCAGTTGCAGGAGCAGGCTGCCCGCGGCGAAATAGGCCGTGTTCCAGAGGGCGGTCCAGAAGAGCGGGTCGGCGATCAGCCGCTCGATGTTCTCCAGGCCCACGAAGGTCTGGTTCTGCATGCCCCGGACGCTGTACGTGCTAAGACGGATCGAATCGAACAGGGGGTAGACCATGAAGACCCCGAAGAGCGCGAAGAAAGGCGCGAGGAAGAAGTAAGGGGCGTACCGGGGCTTCATTCGGTCTCTGCTGTGTTATCCCGCAGCGCGCGGACCTGCTCTGCCAGGTGCGACAGCGCTTCGGCGGGCGTCCGGATCCCATTGGCGGCTTCGTACACAGCCTGCCGCAACAGGTCGTTGGCTTCGGCCCAATAGGGGTTCAGGTGGAATCCGGGGATGTCGGGCGCCAGTTCCGTAAGGCTTCTGCCCAGGACCTGCCCGTCCAGATACGCCTCGGACTCGCCGTACACCGGGTTGGACCACGCCGAACGGATCGGCGGGATGATAAAGGTCTTGCGGTAACGGTTCGCGAGGGCCTCGTCGTCCATGTAGGCGAACTTGGCGAATTCCCAGGCGAGATCCGGGTTCTCGGCCTGTCTGGTGACCGCGATCATGGTGCCGCCCCAGGTCGAAGTGCGGCGCTCGCCTTCCCGCCACGCCGGCAGGGGCATGGCCCGCCATTTCCCCTCCAGCTCCGGGACGAATCTCCGTACGAAGCTGATGTACCAGTCCGGTGCCAGCACACCCAGAATAACACCTTCCTTCATCGCGGCGTAGCTGGCCGGGTCCTGGGAGAATTCGGGGATGGCCAGCTGCGCCTCGTTGAGCAGGCTGCAGTAGAATTCCAGGGTGGAAACGGCGATGTCATTGTCGATGATGACCCCGCCGTCCGCATCGAACATGCCGCCGCCGTTTTGCAGGAGCAAAAGCCAGAAATGACCGGGCTTGTGGGCGCTCAGCATGATCGGGTAGCGGTCGGGCCGCCCGTCTCCGTCCTTGTCGCGTGCGAGTGGTCTCGTCTCGCGGACGAAATCGTTCCAGGTTTCGATGGATGCCGGATCGATCCCCGCTTCCTCGTACACGTCGTGACGGTACAGGAGCATGACGGGATGGACATCGCGGGGCAGTCCGTACACCCGGCCGCCTAAGGACCAGGGCGCGAGGCGGGCCTGGACGAATTCATCCGTGATCCCTTCGCGATCGATGCGGTCGGTCAGGTCCACGAAGCCGATTTCCTCCTTCGTGCCCTTGAAGAACCTGCCTACCGATGAGATCTCGACTTCGGACAGATCGGGTCCGCCGATGCCGGACAGGAAGGCAGCCAGGAGCTTGTCGTGCAGTTTCGAGATCAGCCGAAGTTCGACCTTGACGCCGGGATGGGCCGCCTCGAACGCCGGGATCCTGGCACTGAACTCATCGTAGTGCGTCTGCGCGAAGATCCAGAATTCCAGGGTGTCCGAGCGGTCGTCGCCGCGGAACACGATGACGGGAAAGGCCAGGAGGAAGAGCAGGCCGAAGATCAGGGGAGCCTTGCCGAGGTGGTTCATATGCTCAACCATCCCCCATGGCTTGCCGGATCGGGGTCATCACGGGATCGGTAACCGAATCGGGCGGCGGGGACGTGAAGAGCGACACCACGACGCCCACGATGGATGTGGCCATGAAACTCCATGCGACGGGCATGAGGCCCGGGTTCGGCAACCATTCGTAGAACATGACGACGAGCACGGCGTTCCCCGCGATGATGGCCGTGATGGCGCCCGTGGCCGTGAAACGTCTCCAGTGCAGACCGAGCAGCCATATCGGGGTCAATGTGACGAAACCGGAGAAGGACAACTGGGCCAGGGCGAAGATGGAGGCCGGCCGGAGGATCACGATGTAGTAGGCGATCGCGCCGAGTATGACGAGGAACAGCCGGCCCAGCACGACCTGTCTTCGCTGGGACAGCCCGTACCACACGTCGCGGGTGAGCATGGACGACAGGGTGAGCATCTGGGCGTCCAGGGTCGACATGACCGCCGCCAGGATACCAGCCAGGGCGAGCCCCTGGATCAGGGGACCGAAGTGGCTGCGGATCACCATGGGGAAGACCATGTCGGAATCCCGGCCCACGAAATCCGGGAATTCGATGCGGCCCCACACGCCGTAGAGCGTGGCCACCAGCATCAACCCGATCATGATGATGGGATAATACCGGATGGAGTTCTTCAGTGATTTCACGTCCTTCGCGGCGAATACGCGCACCAGCAGATGGGGAAAGGCGAGGACGACCAGCCCCATGGCCATGCCCCATACGAACCAGTTGCCCGTCGTGAAGGGCGGCGTGTTTTTCGTAACCGTAAGTTCCGGTAACCGACGGGCGACTTCCTGCATGACGCCCGAGACGCCGCCGAAATCGGCCGCGACAACGAAGATCGATACATAGAGGAACACGCCGAAGACGAGGCCCTGGAACACGTTGGTCCACATGGTGGCCCGCATGCCGCCCGTGGTGGTGTAGAGCAGCGTGATGACCAGGATGCCGGCCGCGGCGACTTCGAAGGAAATCGCCTGCTGGGTGAACACGTCGACGGCCAGTCCCACGCCGGCGACGCCGGTGGACAGGTAGGGCAGCATGAAGACGAAGTATACCACGAAGAGCAGGCGGCCGAGGTTGGGACTGTCGAGCCGGCGCGCAAGGAGTTCGGCCGGTGTCACGGCCTTCAGTTTCCGGGAAGCGATCCATGCGGGGTAGCCGATGACGTAGTAGGCGACGGGAATGATCAGGGCCGCCATGGCCGCCGTGTAGCCGAACACCCCGTATCCGTGGTGGTAGGCCAGGCCCGAAATGCCCATGATCAGGAAGGGCGTGATGTTCGTGCCGAAGAGGGCCATGAACATGACGAGCGACCGGGCGAGGCGGCCCCCGAGAAAGTAGTCCTCGGCCGTCGGCTGGGAACGGCGGAACGCGGCGGCGCCGATGCCCAGCACCACGGTGAAATAAACCACCACCACGACGAGAATGGTCGCTTCAGGACTCATCGCAGTCCCGCCAGACGTATCGGGTGAAGTAGAGGACGAATGCGGCGGCGGCGATTACCCAGACGATGTGGTAGGCCAGGTCTACGGGAAGCCAGCCGAACAGCGGTGGCGGGGAGACGCCGTGGTTGAAGAAATCGACGTGGAGCGCGGCCAGCACGACCACGAGTATCCAGAATATCCGTCTATGCTGTCTTCGCGTCATGGCTGCCGAAGTACCGCCGGGTTTCCGCGGCGACGATGGGAGAAAGGAAGAGCAGGGCGACCAGGTTGGGGAATGCCATGAGGCCGTTCATGATATCGGAGACTCCCCAGACCAGTTCCAGTTCCGACACGGCGCCGACCCCCACGAAGAGGCAGAACAGCATGCGGTAAGGCAATGCGGAGCGTTCCCCGAGCAGGTATACCACCGATTTCTCGCCGTAGTAGCTCCAGCCCAGGATCGTTGAATAGGCGAACAGAACCAGCCCCACGGCGACCAGGTATCCCCCGAATTCGCCAGGCAGGCCGCTGGCGAAAGCCGCCGCGGTGAGCGGCGCGCCCGTGTCGCCCGACAGCCAGACTCCCGTACCGATGATGGTGAAACCGGTGATCGTGCACACGACCAGGGTATCGATGAAGGTCTGGGTCATGGACACCAGGGCCTGGGTGACCGGGTCCTTCGTCTGGGCGGCCGCGGCGGCGATGCCCGCGCTGCCCAGACCGGACTCGTTGGAGAATATGCCTCTGGCCACGCCGAACTGTACCGCCTGCCGGACCATCGCACCCGCGAAGCCCCCGGCGGCCGCGGCAGGCGTGAAGGCGTGGGTGACCACGAGCTCGAAGATGCCCGGGATCGCCGAGGCGTTCAACAGGATGGCGGTAAGTCCGCCGAGGATGTACAGCACGATCATCGTGGGGACGATCAGGCTGGCCGCCCGGCCGATGCTCTTGATCCCCCCGATCAGGACCAAGCCCGTGCCGATCATCAGGACGACGCCGGTGACCCAGGGGTCCACGCCGAAACTGCTCTGGAGCACGTCGGCCATGGAGTTCGACTGGGTCATGTTGCCGATGCCGAAGGCCGCGAGCGCCGCGAACAGCGCGTAGGCCGCCCCCATCCACTTCCAGCCCATGGCGTTGGAGATGTAGTACATGGGGCCGCCCTTCATGAGCCCCTTCGAATCCGTCTCGCGGTACTTGACCGACAGTACCGCTTCCGAGTATTTCGTGGCCATGCCCACCAGGCCCGTCATCCACATCCAGAAAAGCGCGCCGGGTCCCCCGGCCGCGATGGCCGTGGCCACGCCGGCGATGTTTCCCGTACCGACTGTCGCCGCCAGCGCGGTCATTAGGGCCTGGAAGTGGCTGATATCGCCTTCGGCGCCGGCTTCGCGGCGCCTGAAGAATGCCAGGTAGAGCGCGTGCCACAGGGAGCGGAACTGTACGCCTTTCAACAGTATGGTCAGGTAGAGTCCCGTGCCGCCCAGCAGCACCAGCAAGGGCACTCCCCATACCAGGGCCTGCACGTTGCCGACGTATTCAAGCAGCGAGTTTTCCATGAGGTCTTCCATGCGAGGGTGATGGGGCAGACAACGAAGGCCAACCTATGAGCCCGGCGGAACGCCTGTCAAGCACTTTCCATTTTGCTGCTTGATCTTTAAACGCCCCGTTTTTATAGTGAACCATCGCCGGTGACGGTCGGCAACGACCGGGTCCGGTACATTATCTCATCATTCCAGTTGGAACCAGGCCATCTCGAGGACCACGCTTCATGGAAACGCTCCGAATCGGCATTGCGGGCGCCGGCGGCATGGGCGGTCACCACGCCCGGTTGCTGTCCGCCCGAGAAGATGTCCGGGTCGTGTCTCTGTTTGATACCGATCCGGTCGCGATGAACCGGATGGAAAAGACCCTGGGGCCATCCGCACAGGGATTGAACCACTATGCTTCGCTCGAGTCGATGATCGACGCGGAGACACTGGACGCGATCGTCATCGCGACCCCCCATACCCGCCACGCGGACCAGGTCCGTACCAGCCTCGAAGCGGAACTGCATGTGCTCGTCGAAAAACCCATGGCGACGACGACGCGGGACGCCAGGGACTTCATCGAATATTCGGAACGGGCGGACCGGGTGCTGGCCGTCGCCTACCAGCGTCACGGCGAGGGGAAGTTCATCAAGGCCCGGGAGATGATCGGGGACGGCGTCATCGGCGACGTGCGTCTCGTCCACGTCATCATCGCCCAGGACTGCCTCGGGATCTTCAGCCCGGGCGCCTCGTGGCGCGCCGATCCCGAACTGTCCGGCGGCGGGCACTTCATGGATACGGGCAGCCATATCAATGACATCCTGCTGTGGACGACGGGACTGGAACCGAAGTCCGTCCACGCGTTCATAAACCCGGAAGGCACCCTGGTCGACGTCAATACGGCCATCTCGGTGGAGTTCACGAACGGTGCCGTCGGCAACCTGTCCTACACCTCCATGTCGCCCGAATGGCGCGAGGAATTCACCTTCTACGGCACCGAAGGCGTGATGCGTTTCGGCGCTTCCGAGCCGCTCTTCGTCCACCGGAAGGGAGAGGATATCCGGCTGCCGCAAACCCCGGGCCGGGGGAAGCCGCCGGCGGAGAACTTCATCGAGGCCATCCTGGGCGAAGCGGAAGTGCAGGCCCCGCCGATCTGCGGCCTGCGCGTCGTGCAGTTGACCGAGGCGGCCTACAAATCGGCCGAGAGCGGCAAGCCCGAAGCCGTGGGCTGATCGATATCGCTTACATCCAACCTATTCAAATTGAACCCGAGGAAGAAACCGAGGAAGCACATGCGTGATATGGAAACGAACGGATGTCCACTTTTCATCGGAGGTAACTGGACCGGTGCGGCCGACGCGGCCACGGAACCGGTTTTCAATCCATCGGACGGCAGCGTGATCGCGAGGACGCCCATGTGCGGCGCTTCCGAAGTCGATGCCGCGGTTCGAGCCGCCCGGGAAGCCCTTTCCGACTGGTCGGCCACGCCGGTCGTGGACCGGGCCAGGATACTCTTCCGGTACGTGCATCTGCTCGAAGCGCATTTCGAGGAACTTTCAAGGCTGGTCACGCGGGAGCACGGCAAGACCCTGGAAGAAGCCCGGGGTTCGGTGCGGAGGGGCATCGAGGTCGTGGAGTTTGCCTGCGGGGCGCCGACGCTGCTCATGGGCGACGCGCTGGAAGAGATCGCCAGCGGGATCGATTGCGACACCATCCGGCAGCCCGTGGGCGTCTGCGCGGGGATCACGCCCTTCAACTTCCCCGCGATGGTGCCCATGTGGATGTATCCCATCGCCATCGTCTGCGGAAACACCTTCGTGCTCAAGCCGTCGGAGAAGGTGCCGCTGACCGCCGTCCGGCTCGTGGAACTCCTGCAGGAGGCCGGACTGCCGCCCGGCGTGATGAACCTCGTGCACGGCGGCGTGGACGTGGTCAACGCCCTCTGCACCCACCCGGGCATTGATGCCGTTTCCTTCGTAGGTTCTTCGCCCGTGGCCCGGCACGTCTACCAGACCGCGACCGCCCACGGCAAGCGCGTGCAGGCGGCCGGCGGCGCGAAGAACTACATGGTCATCCTGCCCGACGCGGATCCGGATTTTACGGTGGACGCCCTGATCGGGTCGGTGTACGGCTGCGCCGGGGAGCGGTGCATGGCCGGCAGCGTGGCGGTGACGGTGGATGACGCGGCCGGGCGCGTGCTGCCTCCGCTGCGCGAAGCGCTGGACGGGATGAAGATCGGTCCGACGGATCGGGATCCCAAGGTAGACATGGGACCGGTGGTTACCCGGCAGCACCTCGACAAGGTGCACGGATACATCGCCTCGGGCCTGTCGGACGGGGCCTCGCTCTACCGGGACGGTCGGGGGGTCGAAGTACCGGAAACGCCGGACGGATTCTACCTGGGTCCCACGATTTTCGACGAAGCGTCCACCAGCATGAGTATCGTCCGCGAGGAGATCTTCGGTCCGGTCCTCTCCGTGATCCGCACCGAAAGCCTCGACAAAGGCATCGAAGCCTGCAACCAGAGCGGATTCGGCAACGCCGCGGTCCTGTTCACGGGTGACGGAAAGGCCGCCCGGACGTTCAGGAACCGGGTGAGCGCGGGGATGGTGGGCATCAACGTAGGCGTACCGGCCCCCATGGCGTTCTTCCCGTTCTCGGGCTGGAACGGCTCGTTCTTCGGCGACCTGCACATCCAGGGCAAGGAAGGTTTCGCCTTCTACACGCGGCAGAAAGTCACCATGAGCCGGTGGGCGTGATCGCGGCGGCCCGCGGATTACAAGATGAGCCGGTGGGCGTGATCGCGACGGCCGGCTGGGGCGTGATCGCGGCGGCCCGCAGGAGATGAGAAGATGTCCAAACCCGATGTGTATATCCTGAAAACCTGCCTGGACGGCGAAGACGCGTTGAACGATGCGGCTTTCGCCGTACCGGCCCGTGAGATGCTGCGCGCGCTGGACGTCGATCCCGGGAGCCGCGCCGTGATGATGAAGCCCAACGTCACGGCCGGGGCGCCGCGGAACAGCGGAATCGTCACCCATCCGGCCTTCGTGGCCGGTCTCGTCGATTACTTCGTCGAAGACGCGGGCGTTCCGGTCGACGAAGTATACGTGGGTGAAGCGACCAGCAGGCTGACTTCGCAGGCCCAGCGCGACCTGGCCTGGGCCCGGAGCGGCTACACTGAGATGGCGCGCGAAAAACGGGTGCGGTTGCTGGAGCTCGCGGACTACGGCAACGTGCGCGTCTCTCCGGGGAACACGATTCAACTCCACAACATCGGGATTTCCCGCTGGGCGGCCGCGGAGAACGTATTCTACGTCAACGTACCCAAGCTGAAGACGCACAACCTGGGCGTGGTCACCCTGTGCGGCAAGAACCAGCAGGGCGTCATGATTCCGGTCACGGAACGGCACCTCTGTTCGGACGCGTGGCGCGCCACGTTCGGGCGCGACGATCGGCGAAAGCAGGGAAGGGAATGGATGGGCGTCGAGGACCACGAGGCCTGGCAGCGGACCATCGCCCACATGCACTGGGACGTCTTCCTGGCCTCTCAGCCCGATTTCAACGTGGTGGAGGGCATCGTGGGGCGGGACGGGAACGCCTTCTACCTGGGTCGCAACTTCCCCGCCGGACTCGTCGTCGCCGGCGCATCCATGGCCGCGGTGGACCTCGTGGCGGCCCATCTCATGGGCTTCGAACCCGGGAACCTGGTTTATCTGCAGGTCGGGATCGAACGGGGACTGTGTCCACCCTCGATCGATGACGTGAACGTGCATGTGGTCCGGGACGGCGAGGTGGACGGACTGATCGATCCGGATCAATTCAGGGCCGATCCGCCCTTTGAAGTTTACCGCGACATCCCCGCGGACTACGCCAAAAAAGACCTGTTCGACGAATACGATCCGAACGCCGAGGAATTTCAGATTACGGCCTGAAGAAGGGCCTGATCTCCCGTCAGGACGAATCCCGTCAGGACGAATCCCGTCAGGACGAATCCCGGAGGGTCTCTCCCATGACCCAGGTGGAACCGGAGCCCCTGTACGCCGCCTTGATGTCGCCCGCAACGCGCGACTTCGCCCACGGATTTCTTCCGCCCGAAGACCCCCTTTCCCGCCTGCCCGAAACCTTCGGAGATTGGGAACAGGCCGGCGGCGTGCTGCCCAAGCTGGCCCTGACACGGTATATCCGCCCCACGATAGAGGACCTGCCCCCCTTTCCGGGGTGCAGTCTGGAAACTCTGGCCGAGCATGAACGGGCCATGAGCCTGCTTTCCTTCCTGGCCAACATGTACGTTTTCGCCCCCGATCACCCGGTGGCCACGGCCATCCCCCCGAACCTGGCCACGGCCTGGCACGGCGTGGCCTGCCGCCTTGGTCGGCCTCCCATGCTGACCTACGCTTCCCAGGTCATGTACAACTGGCGCAGATTCGATCGCCAGGGCCCCGTTGAGGTCGGCAATCTCCACATGATGCTGAATTTCCTCGGCGGGATGGACGAAGAGTGGTTCGTTACGATCCACGTGCATATCGAGGCGGTCTCGGGACGGGCGCTCTCCGTGCTGATCCCCGGTCAGGATGCGGTGGCGCGGGGCAACGCCGGCACCGTTAGGCGCTGCCTGAACGCTGTGACCGGTACGCTCCACGAAATGCGGGCGGTCCTGGAACGCATGACGGAACGGTGCGATCCCAATACCTACTATCACCGGGTCAGGCCGTACATGTTCGGCTGGAAGAACAACCCCGAGCTGCCCGACGGCATGGTGTATTCGGGCGTGGGGGCCTATGAAGGAAAGCCCCGGCAGTTCCGCGGTGAAACCGGGGCGCAGAGCGCGGTCATTTACGCCGTGGACGGTTTTCTCGGGATCGAGCACGGTTACGATGAGATGCGGGCCTACCTGATGGAAATGCGCGACTACATGCCCGTGCAGGACCGGTACTTCATCGAAACGGTGGAAGCGGGACCCTCCGTCCGGGCGTTCGTCCTTGAACGAGGGAACGGCGAGCCCGACCTGAAAAACGCCTACAACGCCGCGGTGGAGGCACTGTACGAATTCCGGCGGCTGCATATCGAGTACGCCGCCATGTACGTGCTCAAGCCCGGGCAGCAGGAGAACAAGGGCCACGTGGGCACGGGCGGCACGCCCTTTACCGTCTACCTGAAAAAGCACATCGACGAAACCCTCGCGCACCGGATCTAGCCGGTACGGAGCCGAAAACCGTTGCCCCCACGGGCGCTTTCCGTTAAATTGATATACCGGTAACGGCCATATCCACAAGGGCTTAGCGATGGCGCGCCAGTTCGACATCCCCAGCTACTATAAGAGTGAAATCACCTCCCGGATCAAGCAGGGCCGGCGGCTGGTAGATCCCAAGAAGAAGGACCTGGCACCCTCCGTACTGGATTTCGGTGGCGTACGGTTCATTTTCGCCCGTCATTTCGGTTTCTGCTACGGCGTGGAAAACGCGATCGAGATCGTGTACAAGACGCTGGAGGAAAACCCGGACAAGCGGATCTTCCTGCTTAGCGAGATGATCCACAATCCGAATGTCAATACCGACCTGCAGTCCAGGGGCATCCAGTTCATCCATACCACCCTCGGTGAACAGCTCATTCCCTGGGACGAGCTGACCCGGGACGACCTGGTTGTCGTCCCCGCCTTCGGCACCACGGTGGAGATCAAGGAAATGCTGACCCGCCGCGGGATCGATTTCTGCACCTACGATACGACCTGCCCCTTCGTCGAGAAGGTCTGGACCCGTGGCGGACAGATCGGCCAGCAGGGGTTCACGGTCGTCATTCACGGCAAGCCCCGGCACGAAGAGACGCGCGCGACCTTCTCCCACAGCGTCCAGCAGGCCCCGACCGTCGTTGTGCGGAACCGGGAGGAAACCCTCATCCTCGCCGATATCATCACGGGGGAGATCGACACGGACCGGTTTTTCGAAGTATTCGGCGACAACTGCTCGGAGGGGTTCGATCCGGAAATCCATCTGGACCGGGTCGGCGTGATCAACCAGACCACCATGCTCGCCAGCGAGACCCACGAGATCGCGCGGCTGATCAGGGAAGCGCTGGAAGAACGGCACGGTCCCGAGCGCATTGCCGATCACTTCGCCGACACCTCCGACACCCTGTGCTACGCGAGTAACGAGAACCAGAACGCCACCTACGCCATGATCGAAAAGGGGGCGGACGTCGCCCTCGTCGTCGGCGGCTACAACTCGTCCAATACCTCCCACCTGGTGGAGCTCTGCGAGGAAACGATCAGCACCTTCTTCATCAACAGCAGCAAGGACATACTGTCGGACCGGCAGATCCGCCACTTCGACCTGGAATCCAAGTCGATCGTCGCGACCATCGACTGGCTGCCGGCCACCCGGCCCGTCGACATCATCCTGACCTGCGGAGCGTCCTGTCCGGATATCATGCTGGACAACGTATTGCTGCGCATCCTCTCTTTCTTTCCCGATGCACCGCCGGTAGCGGAAGTCCTCGCCGAATACGAGCACTCGGTCCGCCCACCCGTCGTTTCCGCCTCATGAGCCCACCCGGGAGTTCCATGCAGATCGGGGTCAGTTCATACAGCTACAGCCGGTTGATCCGAAGCGGCGAGATGACGGAATTCGACGCCATCCGCAAGACGGCGGAACTCGGATACGACGTGATCGAGTTCTCCTCGCTGCACCCGCCCGGAGGCGAGCCGTTCGATCAGTATGCTCCCGACGTGCGCACGGCCTGCGACGAGACGGGTCTTCCCATTGCCAACTACACGGTCGGCGCGGATTTCATCAACGGTAGCGGGGGAGACTGGCAACGCGAGGTGGAGCGGGTGAAGGACGAGGTGCGCATTGCCCACCTGCTCGGCGCGCCCGGCATGCGCCACGACGCCACGAGGGGATTCCCCGACAGCCGCCCTGGCGAGCGTTCTTTCGATGATGCCCTGGCCGTCCTCGTTCCCGCGATCCGGGCGGTCACGGAGTTCGCGGCGGACCTGGGCGTCCGGACCATGGTGGAGAACCACGGGATGTTCTGCCAGGACAGTGAGCGGGTGGAAAGACTGGTCAATGCCGTGAATCACGAGAATTTCGGCGTGCTCATCGACATTGGCAACTTCCTGTGCGTGGACGAACCGCCCGACGCCGCCGTGGGACGACTGATCCCCTACGCCTTTCACGTCCATGCCAAGGACTTCCACACCCGGCCGGGCACGGCCACAGACCCCGGTGAGGGATGGTTCCGAACCCGGGGCGGCAACTATCTCAGGGGCGCTATCGTCGGCCACGGGGAAGTCCCCCTGGCGTCCTGCCTGCACGTCCTCTCACGCCACGGATACGATGGCGTGCTTTCCATCGAATTCGAAGGGCTCGAGCACCCCGTCGACGGCGTTCGCATCGGACTCGACAACCTCAGGCGCTACCTGGGCTGACCAGGCTGGCCAGCCTGATCGCGGGAACCGTCCGGATCGCCGCGTCCGCCGTGCTACCTGGGCTGACCGTGCGGTCTACGCGAGGTGGATGACTTCCCCCGATTCCATGGATTCATTCGCCGCGAGGGTGACGGCGAGGCTGTTGACGACGTCGCCGTAGGCCGATCGGATGAGGGATGGATTCTCCTCTTCGATGGCCTGCAGGAAGAGTTCGTTTTCGAGCTGGTAGGGGTTGTTCCGACCGGGATACCGCACCGTTTCATCTTCGCGCACGACCTCCAGGTTGCCTCCGGCGATTTTCACCGTGAGCCCCCGGGCAATAACCTCCAGGGCGGTTCCGTAACCCTGTTCGGCGACACAGGAAGAGAGTATGGTGGCCACGGCGCCGCTTTCGAATACGAGCGACACCGTGCTGGCGTCCTCCACGTCGTAGTTCGGCAGATCCAGCATCCGTCCCTTCGTCCCCGCCGCGTAGACGCTGACCACGTCCCCCATGAGGTACCGGGCGCAGTCGTACACGTGCGTGGTCTGCTCCACGATCTGTCCACCCGACTTGGACTTCACGCGCCACCAGGGGGATCCGGGCGTGTTCCCGATCCAGTATCCGATCGCCAGGGCCGGCCGCACGCCGGACAGCAGGTTCCGTGCCTTTTCCGTAGCGTCCAGGTACCGCCAGTTGTACCCCACGCACGAGAGGACGCCACATTCTTCGACTCTTGCCGCGATGTCACGCGCGGTATCGACGTCCAGCGCCTGGGGTTTCTCGACGAACAGGTGGAGGTTGCGTTCCAGCACGGCCATTTCAGGATCGCCGTGGGCGAAGGGCGGGAGGCACACGTACACGGCATCCAGTTCTTCCCGGTCCAGCATCTCGCGGTAGTCGCCGTACGCGCGGCCTCCGCACCGGTCGGCCGCCGCCTGCGCGCGCTCGACCTGGATGTCCGCGTACGCCACGAGTTCGGCCCGCTCGATTTCCGGCAGGAGTCCCAGGTGCATGCCCGCGATGCCTCCGGTTCCGATAAAACCTATACGAACGCCCATGCGAAGTCCTCCGCTGTTCCCTGCGCGTGAATCCCACGTTGACCGGCCATGCCTGCCGCCGGTGTACCCCCTGCGATCATGAATCTCTCTTAACGACGATCAGCGTCGTGTCGTCGTCCTGGCCGCCACCGCCCACGAAGGCGCGCCATACCTCGATCACGTGATCCCGGATCTCCTCTACCGGACAGTCATGACAGTCCTTGATCGCCTGTTCCAGCCGTTCGATGCCGAATATCTCGTCTTCCAGGTTGGACTTCTCGATGAGGCCGTCCGAATACAGGACCACGACGTCTCCATCGTCCAGGTACACGCGGCCGTCCTCGAAACTCGCGTCCTCGAACGAACCGACGATCAGGCCCCCTGCGTGGAGATTGACCGTTTCACCGGATTTCCGGCACAGCAGGGGCGGTGGATGGCCGGCGTTGCAGTAGACGAAGGTGTTTTCCTGCAGGTTCGCGATACCGTAGAACAGGGTGGCGAACCGGTCCGCGGACGTGACCTCGTACAGGACCTCGTTGACGTGACCGATGACGTAACTCGGAAGGTAGACGTAGTAATTGGCGTATTCGTGGAACGACGTATAGAGCGAAGCCATGGTCAACGCGGCGGGAATGCCCTTGCCGACCACGTCGCCCACGGCCACCCCCAGTTGCTTGTCCGAAAAGGGAATGAAATCGTAGAAGTCGCCTCCGACCTCCCTGCTGGGTTCGCTGAATGCGGCCAGGGAAAGGCCTTTCACTTCCGGCACGGCGCGCGGCAGCAAGGCGCGCTGAATCTCGCCGGCGACCTCCAGTTCCCGGTCCAGCAGCCGGCTCCGCCGCGCGTCATCGAAGAGGCGCGCGTTCTGAATAGCGATACTCGCCTGTGATGCAAAGGCCTCCAGCAGGGACTGGGCCTCCTCGTCGTAGGCGTTCGCCCGGTCGTTTTCGATGTTGAAGACCCCGATGACCTGGTTCCCGGAAAGCATGGGAACGGCCATTTCCGATTTCGTGCCCGGCCTGTGCTGCACGTACCGGTCGTCCAGGGACACGTCCGGCACGATGATCGCCCTTCCGGTCTCGGCCGCGGATCCGCTGATGCCTTCGCCCATCTTCAGGTTGATCGCGTCCAGGTCCGGCGAATATCCCCGGATGGTCTGTTCAACCACCGCGTTCTGGTCCTCGTCGAGCAGGAAGATGACTGCCGCATCGTAGGGCACCACGGTCTGCAGCGCGTCGATGATGAGGTTCAGGACCTCGCCCAGGTCCAGCGAACTGCTGATCCGCTTGCCCACCTCGTACAGGGCGGTCCGGTGGATCATCTCCCGCCGGGCCAGTTCAAAGTGCAGCAGCCGCGTGACCGCGTAGCCGGCGTGGCGCGCCAGGGAAATGGTTACCTCGAGGCGTTCCGGGTCGAAACCGGTCTCGCCGGATGCCATGGCCGCGAGCAGGACACAGTGAAACCGTTCGTCGATCTGGTGATGGAAAAGTACGGCCTGGCCGGTCAGCACATCGCGGCCGGACACGGTCCGCAGGGGCCAGTCCAGCTGCCGGACGTCCTCGACCAGCCGGGTGCTCGGCTGGGACCGCAGCCAGTCCAGCAACGCCTCGACCTCACGCTCCGTATCGGGCAGGATTAAATACCGGCCGGTAGTTTCGAAGACGATCCGGTTCGAGACGCAGTCCACCATGAAGAACCGGCAGGCTTCCGCACCGGACAGCTCCAGCGAGATCTCTTCGATCGCAGCGGACAGGTCGGCTTCTCCCGTTGCGGCCGTCATGCGGGTCAGTCCATCGACCACACGATGCCACAGGATATCCGAACGCGCTTCGACGACTGTTGAATCAAGCATGGCGATATTGGGAAAGTGCACCGCGTTATCGCGGGCGGTTTCAGGCCCCTTGTGCTCCGGTCAGGGGCCGGTCGTACACGTACTGTCTGACAGCATGACGACAGCCTGTTTCATGTCATCGGGCAGGGTTGCCTTGAAAGAATGGGGCCGGCCCGAGAAGGGATGGATAAACTCCAGTTCGGATGCATGCAGCGCCTGCCGCCGCAGGACATCCAGCATCTTTTTCAACTTCGGGCGGCGCCGGGGCGCCGTGCCGGCCAGCCGCTTGTGCCGTCCCCCGTATACCGGATCGCCGATGACGGGATGGCCCAGGTGGGCAAGATGAACCCTGATCTGGTGCGTACGGCCGGTTTCCAGCGCCAGGGCCAGCAACGACCCGTCCTCCATGGATTCGCTCACGCGGTAATGGGTGACGGCACGGCGGCCGCGGTTTTCCTCCACCACGGCCATCCGCTGCCTGAACCGGGGATGCCGTCCGACTGGCGCGTCGATCGTACCCGAGGGTTCGGCGAAACGGCCCCATGCCAGGCCGGTGTAGCCACGTTTGATGCGCCGCTCGGCCAACTGGCGGGAGAGAAACGCGTGGGCGTCTTCCCGTTTGGCCACGATCATCAGACCGGACGTATCCTTGTCCAGGCGATGTACGATACCCGGCCGGACCGGATCGTCGAACTGCTCCAGGCTTCCGCAGTGGTGCAACAGGGCATTTACCAGCGTCGAATGCGCATGACCGCAGGCCGGATGCACGACCATGCCCGCCGCCTTGTTCACCACCAGGAGCGCTTCGTCTTCGTAGACGATGTCCAGTGGGATGGGCTCCGGCTCCGCGGTCGAGGGAGGGGTTTCGGGTATGGTCACGGCGACGACGTCGCCTTCGGAAACCCCGTGGCCGCACTTTTCCACGACGACCGAGTTGACCGAAACTGCGCCGGACCGGATCCAGCGCTGTATTCTCGACCTGGTTACCGGCAGGTCCGTCTCCGACAGGTAACGGTCCAGTCGCCACTGGGACTGCGAGGCGGGCACCACGGTCTCGACGAAGGATCCCTCCCATTCATCCGGAAGGCGCTTCATCGTTCAATATCCGGTTGATGGCGGACAGTCGCGTGAACAGGAGGATGATCCCGATGGTGATGGCGGAGTCCGCCACGTTGAATACGGGCCATCGGTACGCTCCCACCCCGATATCGATGAAATCCGTAACCGCGCCGTAGGCCGCGCGATCGATCAGATTGCCGATCGCGCCGCCCAGTATGCTCATCACGGCATACCGTCCCCACCGCTCGACGGGGGGAAGCCTGAACAGGTAGTAGATCATGACCGCGCAGGCGATGACCGACAGCACCAGGTAGAACCAGCGGCCGCCGAGGGTGATGCCGAACGCGGCTCCGGGATTCCGAATGTACGTTAACTGGACCACTTCCCCCAGGAGGGGATAGGACTGGTGAAGCGCCATCCCCTGCTGAACGGCGATCTTGGTAATCTGGTCCAGGATCAGGATACCGGCGCAGACGACGGCCGGCTTTGCCAAAGCTTTCAGTCCGGAGATGTTAGATCAGACCTCGTTCTTCCTTGGACTTGCACTCAATGCACATACGGGCGTGGGGTACGGCCTCGAGCCGGGCCTTGCCGATTTCTCCATTGCATACGTAGCAAAGTCCGTAGGCGCCGTTCTTGATGCGCTCCAGGGCTTCGTCGATATGAAACAGGAATCGACCCTCGCGGGAGGCGAGGTCATAGGCCTGTTCCTGCTCCATCGATTCGGTACCCTGGTCCGCCGGGTGTTCCGAAAAGGGATAACTGCCCGCGACATCGCGCGCCGCGGAGTTAATCGTCTTGTTTCCGAAATAGCCCAGCTCATGCAACAGCGTTTCGCGTTTTTCGAGCAGGAGCTTTTCGAAGCGTTTCAGATCTTCACCCGTCATCCATTCCTCCACGGCAAAGAAGACATTGATTGATGATAGCAGCCAACCTTCCGTAATCCTCACTTCGCGCGGGTATCGACGAACATAAGACTTTTCCGTCGACCGTCAAACTCTTTTCAACGACTCCCACCGCGGCGACCGGCAGGCCGCAGTGTACGGCCGTAATCACTTCATCCAGCAAACCTTCGCCGACCACGTCGACTCCCGCCCGGACCCACGCGGCGAGTTCGTCACCGGCCCCGGACCGTGCGACCCGTCCATACACGACGCCCCGCAGCTCAAGTCCCAGGGAAGCCGCGCCTCTTTTGAGCGCGTTCGACCAGCGTGCGTCATAGGGCGCGCCCATGTCGGGATACCTCGGACCCAGGCGTTCGTCGTTCGGTCCCCGGAGCGGATTCTCGCCGGTGCAGTTTACATGGTCGTCCACGATCACGAATGAACCCGCTTCGCATCCGCGATTCAGCGCGGAACATCCGGTCGCGCACAATATGCTTTCAGCCCGAAGCATCCGCAGGACCCGCACCGCATCGATGCGGCGTTCCAGGTCCATGGCCCTTCCCAGGCAGGGGAGCAGTACAGACCCCGCCCGGTACACGGTTTCAAAGGGTGCCCAGGATACGGGCGCACTCACCGTGCTCCAGGGACAGGCCTCAGGAGGTAATTCCGGGAGCGACAGGCCGACTATCCTGTGTCCCCGCAAGTGATCGCCCATCCTGCCGGCCAGCCGAGAGATTCGCTCGTAGGTCATTCGCTCGCGTGTGTCTGCCTTTGGATATCTGGCGAACCCGGAATCAACCCGATCGGGATTCAGCCTGGCCGGGGTTGCCGTGCGGAGCCCGGCGCCGGTTGCTCGCCGCTTTCCCGGTCCATGCTCCGCATGGCGTCCAGTTGCTCCTGGTGGGACTCGAGCAGAATCCTGAATTTGACCTCGTAGTCCTTCCTCAACGTGGTGAGCGCGCCCAGTTCCCGCTTGATTTCAGCGACCTGGTTGTTCGCGTCGGAGATCCACCGGTCCGCCTTGTTCTCCGCATCTTTCAATACGTTTTCCGCTTCTTTCATCGCATTGGCCTTCATGTCGTGAATGACCTTCTGCGCGGATACGAGCGCGTCCTCGAGCAGTTTCCTCCTCCGGCCCACATCGGACAACTCGCTGTCCATCTCCGCCATCCTGGTCCGCAGCGATTCGTTTTCATTCGCAAGGTCTTCTAACGCGCCGGCGGCACTGTTCAAAAACGCTTCCACTTCATCCATATCGTAGCCGCTGACCCAGCGCGTCTTGAATTTCCTTTCCCGTATTTCCTCCGGGCTTATGTCCATGCGTTCACCTCTGTTTCCTGGTCTGCTCGTCGCGCTCCTGTCAGATCCGCAGTAACAGGGGCAGGAGACTCACCTGGATAAACCTCAGTATCAGAATGGCGATCAGCGGCGAAAAATCAATGCCGTACGTCGACGGCAGGATCCTGCGGATCGGCGCCAGAATGGGATCGCTGAAAAGAATGAGTATCTGGAAAAGCGCGTTGCCCGTGTCCGGGTTGAAGAACGAAAGCACCGCGCGTACGAGTATCACGATGAAGAGCACGTCGAAAATGAAGTCGATCACGTAGACGATGCTCTCGAGGATCATTTCCGCCGGAGTGCCGGCGGCCTGTGCCACCATCGCTCCGGCCTGGTACAGTACGAGACCGTGCAGAACGCCAAGCAGTACGATGCCCAGCAGTGCGGACACGTCCGGCCGTCCGATCCGGTAGCCGGTGAATCGGCGGATCGGGGCCAGGAAGAAGTGGGCGATGTTGTGCATCATATGTCCGGACTGGCTGAACGCGAACGGAGATTCGATGGATATGAAGAAAGCGCCGAGAAACAGGATGGCGAGCACCCGCACCACGAAATCGAATACGTCCAGCATTCCGGCGGCCAGGGAAGTGGACAGAGGCACGCCCATGACGGTCGTCACCAGGAATCCCCGCACGATCACGAGGGCGATTATGGCAAAGACGGGTGACCAGTCGAAACGCGGTTCGCCGCGCATGATCACCTGGCGGATGGGCCGAAGCACCGGTTCGGTCGCCGTGTACAGTCCCCGCTGGATCGGGTTCTCGCTGAAGGGGCTCGCGGCGGGCATGAACAGGCGGAGTCCGAAGGCCAGCATGTAGATGTTGATGATGAATTCGATCAGTCCCATGAAGGGTCCCGTTCACTGCCGGATTAACGGCGTTTCATGCCTGGCGCGCACCGAAAACGGCCGTACCGATGCGGACCGTGTCCGCGCCTTCCTCGATGGCTACCTCGAAGTCATGGGACATGCCCATGGAGAGTACGTCCATACCCACGCCTGCGATCCCGGCGGAAGCGATGCGGTCTCTTGTTTCACGGAGCAGCCGGAAAGCGGGCCGGGCATCTTCGGGATCGGGTGTGAACGCGGGGATCGTCATCAGTCCCCTTACGGACAATCCGGGCAGCACGGACAACTGCTCCGCGAGTTCCAGTGCGCGGTCCGGCTCCACGCCGGCCTTCGTCTCCTCCGACGACGTATTGACCTGGATCAATACGGGCATGGTCCTGCCCGCGGCCTGCAGCCGCCGGTCGAGTTCCTGGCCAAGGGAAAGGCGGTCGACGGAGTGAATCATGTCGAAAACCCGCACGGCGAACCTGGCCTTGTTGCGCTGCAACGGACCGATCAGGTGCCAGTTTGCACCGTCGTCCTGGCGGATCTTCTCGAGCGCTTCCTGGACCCTGTTCTCACCGAAATCCGTGACACCGGCCCGCCTGGCCTCTTCGATCATCGAAAGGGGCTTGGTCTTCGATACGGCGATAAGCTGAATGGTCGAGGCCTCACGGCCGGCTCGCGCGGCAGCCCTGGATATACGGTCGTACACCCGGACCAGATTTTCTTTGATCGTGGACAAAAGATCAACCTCACCGAAAAACCAGTCTGCTAATATATGCGAACAGGGGCCCTGGTCGCAACAGAAATCAGTAAACTTCGAGGTGGCGAAAGGAAACTAGATTCCGCCCCTTCCCGCCGACTGATATGAATGTGCTGGCGCCGATTGAATCCATCCCGGATTGGTCGGCATGCGACCCGAGACGGAACCATTATTCGAAGGAGGGACAGCTTGCTATCACGTGTATCGAGCGGCGCCGTGCAGGGGATCGAAGCGATTCCCGTGGTGGTGGAAACCCACATCACCAACGGCCTTCCTCATTTTTCGACCGTCGGACTGCCGGACAGCGCCGTGCGGGAGAGCAAGGACCGCGTCGTGGCCGCCATCAAGCAGTCCGGTTTTACCTATCCGTACCGGCGTATCACCGTCAACCTGGCCCCCGCGGACGTGCGCAAGGCGGGTACTTCCTTCGACCTGCCCATTGCCGTAGGCATTCTCGCCGCGTCGGCACAGTTGCCGGCCCAGTCGCTTGAAGACACGATCCTGCTGGGCGAGCTGTCACTGGACGGCACGCTCCGGCCGATCCGGGGCGCGCTGCCCGTTGCGCTCGCCGCACACCGCCTCGGCGCGCGCAGGCTGATCGTTCCGAACGAGAACGCGAAAGAAGCTGCAATGGGCGGCGGTATCGACGTTTACGGCGTGCCGTCCCTGGAATCCGCGGTCCACTTCCTCCAGGGCCGTAAGCGATTTGAACGGTCCCGGCACGAAGCCGGGCCAATGCTTTCTTCCGGTGCGGATTATCCCTTCGATTTCTCCATCGTCAAAGGACAGGATCACGCCAAGCGCGCCATCGAAGTGGCCGCCGCGGGATCTCACAACCTGCTGCTCATCGGTCCACCGGGTTCCGGCAAGACGCTGCTCGCCCGCTGCGTGCCGTCCGTACTGCCCGATTTCACGCTGGAGGAAGCACTGGAAACGACCCAGATTCACAGTGTAGCGGGGAAAATCCCGCCCTTTACCCCTTTGGTCACCACCCGGCCCTTCCGGGCTCCTCACCACACCATCACGGAAGCGGGCCTGATCGGCGGCGGGAGCATACCGAGACCCGGAGAGGTGTCTCTCGCCCACAACGGCGTGCTCTTTCTGGACGAGTTGCCTGAATTCCGGAAGCATGTGCTCGAATTGCTCCGGCAGCCCCTTGAAGACGGCAAGGTCAACCTGTCCCGCGTTTCCAGGTCCCTTTCCTATCCCGCGCGATTCACCCTGGTCGCGGCCATGAATCCGTGCCCTTGCGGATACCTCGGCGATCCGGGCCGCGAATGCACCTGTCCGCCGGCCCGGATACACCAGTACATGTCCCGGATATCGGGTCCGCTGCTCGATCGGATCGATTTGCACGTCGAGGTGCCGCCGGTACCGTACGCGGACCTCGGCGGCCGTTCCGGTGGTGAACCTTCACGCCGCGCCAGAGACCGGATCAACCGGGCCAGGGAACGACAGTTACCGCGTTTTGCCAACCGTCCAGGCGCTTTTGGAAACGCGCACATGACACCCCGTGAACTGCGCCGTTACTGTGGATTGGACGGCAGGGCCCACGACCTGTTGCGGAACGCCATAGCCCGTCTGGGTCTTTCCGCCAGGGCCTACGATCGCGTCCTGAAAGTCGCCCGGACCATCAGCGACCTGGCCGGCGAGGAAACGATAGGTGCCGAACATGTGGCCGAAGCCATACAGTACCGGTCCCTGGACCGCAGCAAATGGATGGATCACTGAGCGGGTTGCATAGTCCACAAACAACTTTGAATCCACCGTGACCTGTGCTATAGTAGATAAGGTTTTTGAGACCTGAACGACGAACCGACAGTCCACCGGAATACCGGGGGAAAGGAATCCATGCTCAGAACCGGAACGGGGTTGGCCGGCCTTTCCGCCATGCTCCTTTTGATCGCGGGATGCAGCGGTACCGGGCAGGCGGACTCCCCCGTGTCCTTTTCTCCGGAACGCTATGCGGCCCTTGTGGATACCCTTTCAGAGCCCGGCGGGTTTTTCGACAGCGACAACCTCGTCTCCAACGAGGCCGGCTATCTCCACGTAAAGCAAACGCTTAAGCGGCTCGGTGTCGAGGGCGGTGTCTACATCGGCGTGGGACCGGACCAGAATTTCACCTACATCGCGCAGGTTCGCCCGCGGTACGCCTTCATTCTCGATATCCGCCGGGACAACCTCATCGAGCACCTGCTCTACAAGGCTATTTTCGCCCTGGCGGAATCACGGGCGGAATTCCTTTCCATCCTCTTCAGCAAACCCATATCGCGTGCCGAATTCACCGCCGGCCAGCCCACGATCGAAGCGTTGGTGACCTATTTCGATCGAACGGACGGAGACGAGGATCTGTTCCACCGCAACCTGGAGCGCATCCGGGCTCGGATCAGCACTTTCGAGGTCCTGACGGGAGATCGTGATGCCCGGCGCGTGTCCGAGCTGTACCGTTCCTTCTTCGAGCGGCATCTGGATCTGAGGTGGGAGTACCGGTCAGACGGGGACCGGGGCATATCCTTCATTACCTACAGAACATTCCTGCTGGGCCGGGACCTTAAGGGTGCTTACGGAAATTTCCTGGCTTCGGACGAAGACTACCGGTTCATCCGCGATATGCAGGCCCGCAACGCCATCATTCCCGTCACGGGAGACTTCGCGGGCGGCCATGCTCTCAGGGCCATTGGGGATTTCGTCCGGGGAAGGGGGGACCGCATCTCCGCGTTCTATCTTTCGAACGTAGAGTACTACCTCCAGCCCGAAGGCCGTCTCGACGAGTTCGCGGCAAACGTCCGGTATCTGCCCACGGACGGTCGAAGCGTATTGATACGTGCCTACGTCAATTTGAGGCAGCGCGCCCATCCGCTGCGTGTGGAACGGAACCTGATGACCACCGTACTCCAGTACACGCGCTCGTTCAGCCAGCTTTTTGCCGACGGAGCCTACCGGTCTTACCTGGACCTGGGCGTAAAGAACTACATGCAATAGGGGCGGGGCGTGCCAGGGTCAGAGCGTCCGCTCGACCGCTTCCACTGCTTCACCGAGCACTGAGGCGATCCGGATCACCTCGTCCTCGTTGACGGTGTAGGGCGGACTGATCGCGACGTGATCGCCGTAGACGCCGTCCACGGGTCCCGGTGCGCCTGGCATGATCAGTACGCCCCGATCGAAGGCTTCCCGGACCACCCGGCCCGTCACGCCCAGCGCCGGATCGAAAGGCGCGCCCCGCGCCTTATCCGCCGCAAACTCGACGCCGCAGAGAAGGCCCTTTCCGCGCACCGTGCTCACCATGGGCCGTTCGGTCAGCGGCTGCAGGTGTTCCAGCATCATCTCACCCATTTCGGCGCAACGCGCGACGAGATCATGACGTTCGACGTATTCCTGCACGGCCAGCGCGGTGGCGCAGGAAAGGGGATTGCCGCCGTAGGTATGGCCATGTACGAAGGCCGGCGCGGTTTCATAGATTGTCTCGTAAATCTCGTCCCGCGCTATCGTCGCGGCGATGGGTGTGTATCCGCTGCTCAGGCCCTTCCCGGTAGCCATCAGGTCCGGGATGACACCCCAGTGGTCGATCCCGAAGTCAACCCCGGTCCTTCCGTACCCGGTGACGACCTCATCTATGATCAGGAGAATCCGGTAGTGATCGCAGAGGTCCCTTACCTTGCTGAAGTAATCGTCCGGCGGCGCCAGTCCGGCCGCGGAGGTTCCCAGGACAGGTTCGACGATGAAGGCGGAAATGTACTCTGCGCCGATCTGGCGGATCACGCGTTCCAGTTCGTCGATGCTGTGTTGCGCTATGTGAGGGAAATCCAGCAGGTACGGCGTGTAGTCTTTCCGCCAGGCCGACCGGCCCGACATGGACAGGGCGCCGATTGTATTGCCATGCCAGCTCTGCCAGCATGAAATGACCTGGTACTTGGACGGGTTGCCGGATTCCAGGTGGTATTTCCGCGCGATCTTCAGCGCCGCTTCCGTGGCCTCCGACCCGCCGGACACAAAAAACACCCGGCCCATTCCCTCCGGGGCCATATCGGTGATCTTCCGGGCCAGGTCGATCTGCGGCTGGCTGATGAACTGGCCGTAAGCGAATGCGACCTTCCGGGCCTGACCGGCCATGGCCTCCGCGATTTCTTCCACGCCGTGGCCTATGCTGACCACATGCACGCCGGCACAGGCATCCAGGTAGGCCTTGCCGTCGGTATCATAAAGGTAGCATCCGCTGCCGTGTGAAATCCGCGGCCAGTGGTCCTTCCGCGCACGGTGGAAGATTCGCTCCTTCGGTTCGCTTCGACCGTCCATGTACTCTCCAGGAATCGCGCGTGCTGCCCGTAATTGGTATGGGAGACCCGGCCGCTTACCTCAGGATGCGCTGGTCGCTGAGGTCCTTGCCCCCGACGGTCTCCATGATACTTGCGGCCGGGAAGGCGATTTGCTCCAGACCCGCTAATGCGTTTACGATATGGTACTGCGTGGGCAGGTCCCGCCATTCCGCCCGTTGGAACCGCACCCTTCCCCGGACTGTTCGTTGCGCCGTCACCCTGCGGTTCGGGGTGGCGGACGGGGTCAGTACGGCGTATTCCGCGTCGGCCTCGTCCCAATCTCCGGTCCGTGGTATGTATTTGTAATGCAGGGTTCCGGTCAGCTCGGCGTCCTCCGCCGCGGCTACATCGGGGCCATTGGTCTCGGCCGCGGCTTCACCGGTCGGCGCCGCGGGCGGCGATTCCATTTCCGACAGGTTCATTTCCATGAAGCGGAATCCGAGCCAGTCCGCCGTACAATGCGTCTCGCCGTTCAGCACGGACGGCGGCGGGATCGCGCAGTATATCTTCGAGAAACCGAGCTGTTCCCTCCCGGTGAGAATCGGATCGGCCAGATTCTCCCACAACACCGCGAGGAAGGGGCCGCGGGCCCGGTCCCGTTCCCCCCTGTACTCGGCCGGGAAACTCACGCCGAGGGTATTGTAACCCCTCCCGGCCAGCCACTCGATTTCAGTCATATAAGAAACCGTCACAGTCACCACGGGATCTCCGGCCAGCCGGAACCCCATCGGCAGCAGGGCTTCGAGCTGTTCCGGCCGGGTCAGGAAACTCACGGAATACGAGGCGGTCCGCGGCGAGTCCACGCCTTCGAACCGCCGTCCATCGGGTCCCTGCCGCGGACCCGCGGCAGGTCCGAAATGGGTCGGCATCATGTGCATCCGGCCGGGCTGAAGCTTGTAGGGCATGGACGTTCCCTCACTGAAACCGTAGGGCCGCCGTCCGGTCCAGGTACGTACCGGGACGGGTAAACACACGCCGGTCTATCTAATATTTGCTGGCGTTGAGATGGTCGGACTATATACAATCCGATCCAGGCCTGTCAAGTAGAGGGAGTCGCACACGGAGGCAGTCATGCGGCACAGAATCCTGGGGAAGACCGGCATACGGGTCAGCGAGATCGGCATGGGCGGTTTGTTCGTTTCATCCCATGGCTCGGACCGGGCCGAGGGCATTCGGGCGGTACGGCGGGGACTGGAACTCGGAATAAACTTCGTGGACACGGCGCCTTCGTACCGTGATTCCGAGGAAGTGATGGGGCTGGCCCTGGATGGTGTGACGCAACCCTTCATCCTTTCCACCAAGCTCGGCGGGAGGCCACAACCCTTCGATCCCAGGGACCCGGACCAGTTGCGGCGGTCCGTGGAGACCAGCCTGGAATTGTTGAAGAGAGACGTGATCGACATACTCATGATCCACGAACCGGACCGCCCCGGCCAGTATGACTGGTTTACGGACTGGGAACGGTTTCACGGTCCCGTTTGCGAGCTGATCGAGGTGTTGAAGTCCGAAGGCGTGATCCGGTACACCGGTCTGGGCGGCACCACGGCGTATACGCTGCCCGCCATCATGGCGACAGGCGGGTACGACGTCGTGCTTACGGCATTCAACTACAGCCTGCTCTGGCAGGAAGCGGTCCACGCGGTGCTTCCCGAAGCCTTGAAGCAGCACATGGGGGTTGTCGTGGGATCTCCCTTGCAGCAGGGGGCGCTATCCGCGTGTTTCACGGAGCAGGTGGAACGCGGGGCGCCCTGGTTGTCACCGCCCCGGCGCGAGCAGTTCAGACGGCTGTACGCCCTGGTGGATGACCTGGATATGCCCCTTCCGGAACTGGCGATCCGCTGGGTGTTGTCTAATCCCGCCGTCTCTACGGTCCTATCGGGATCGAGGTCGGTCGAGGAGGTCGAGCAGAACGTCGGTTACGTGGCGTCGGGGCCGCTCCCGGCGGCGGTCCTGGACCGGGTGCGGGAGATCGCGGACCTGGTGCCCTTCCGGCCCTTCGAGGAGCCCTTCGGCCTGCCCTTCGCACGCACTTACCGGGGGCCCGGCATGGCGCGGTAGACCGTAACGAACCGGATGCGTTACCGGTCATCCGATCGATCGTCCATCATACCCAGTACATTCCGCAGATTCGAAGCGGCCGTGGCGTAGTCGTACTTCGCCGTAACGTGATCGGTCTCGGCCTGCTTCAGGACGAACTGGGCGTCGATGAGCTCGAGTTGGGTGCTGACGCCGCCCTCGTACTGTACCTGCGCGATGGACAGGCCGCGACTGGCCAGTTCGACGGCCTCCTCGCCCGCCCTAACGCGTTCCGACGCCTCCACCACATTGAGCACGGCCTCGGTGACGTCCACCTCTATCTGCTTCCCGAGCTGGCGTTCGACGTAACGCGACAGCTCATAGTCCGCCTGGGCCTGCATGATACGGCCCGAGTTCTGCCTCCCGTCGAAGACCGGAATCGATACGTTGATGAGCGTGTTCCAGCTTCGGGAGAAGTCGTTGAACCCGATCGACTTGAAACCGGGGTCGTTCACCTGGGCCTGCATCAGGTATCCCGCGGAAAGCGATACGTCGAGCCCGTTTTCTCCCCGGGCAAGCCGGATCGCCGCATCGTTCATCGTGGTCTGCAACCGGGCGGCTTTCAGGTCCGATCGGTTTGTAAGCGCCTGGTCCACGGCCGTTTCGATGTCCTCGGGCAAGCCGGATACGTCTACGTCGAGGCCGCCGGTACACCGTATACGCGCCTGCCGGGGCAGCCCGATCAGGCGCTTGAGGTCCGCTTTCGCGATCGCGAGCCGGTTCCTGGCCTGTGTGACCGGCGGGAGGGCGTTGGTCACTTCCACCCGGGCCCTGAGTACGTCATAGTCCGATACCGTCCCGGCTTCGTAAAAACGTTGTACGCCTTCGTACTGGGCCTCGGCACGGTCAAAGGCCGCCGTGGAGACCTCCAGCGTGGCTTCGGCCAAAAGGACATCGTAGTACCCGTCGTGGATCTGGTGCACGATGTTTCCTCGCATCCGGTCCGTGTTGGATGCCGAAATCCGCTGGTAGTAACGCGCGATTCTCAGGCCGACGCCAACCTGTCCGCCCCGATAGATGGTCTGGGAAAGATCGAGTCCGAAGTTGATTACGTTGTCGGTACCGACTTTGAAGGTCTGGCCGCCGAAATTAAACTCCGGAAGAGCCCAGTTCCGTGTGACGGAACTGCTGAAGTCGAGCTTGGGCAGCGCTTCGGAATAGGCTTCCCTCACGCGCGCCCGGGCACGGTCTTCCTCCACCCTGGTACTCAGTAGGGATTCGTTATTCCTGAGCGCAAGCTCGACGGCCCGGTCGAGCGTAAGCACGATCTCGTCGTCTTGCTGGGCGGACAACGGTAGTGCGACGCCGACCGCAATAGCGATCGACACCACGGCATTTTTCACGGTGCGAATCATGCGATCCTCCAGCTTTACTCTCCGGCTTACGTTCATACCGCTGATACGGGCTGATCAACGGCGACACCGCTATCCCGCCCGCTTTCTTCTTCTGCCTTCGCTTCCCGGTCACCCCGTTCGGCCCATCCCGACACGAAGTCGTACATGACGGGCACCACGATCAGGGTCAAGACCGTGGCTATGGCCAGTCCGAAGATCACGGCTACGCCCATGGGACCCCACCACTGCGAGCTTTCTCCGCCGATCTCGAGCGAGAGCGTCATGAAATTGAAGCTGAACCCGGTGGTCAGGGGAATGAGGCCGAGGATGGTCGTGATCGCCGTCAAAAGGACCGGCCGAAGCCGGGTCACTCCGCCCTGGACGATCGCTTCCCTCCGCCGCAGGCCGCGGTTTCGCAGTTTTCTGATGTAATCGATCAGCACGATGGCATTGTTTACGACGACACCGGCCAGGCTGATGACCCCGATTCCGGTCATAATGATGCCGAAGGGCGTGGCCGTCACGATCAGTCCAAACAGGACCCCGATCAGCGACAGCACCACGGACATCATGATGATAAAGGGCATGGTGACGGAATTGAACTGCGTGACGAGCACGAGCGTAATCATGATCAGGGCGATGAAAAAAGCCCTGGACAGGAACTCGGTCGCTTCGTCCTGTTCCACGTTCTCACCGGCGTACCGCAGGGCGTATCCCTCGGGCAGGTCGAGGTCCGCCAGGGTGGCCTGCACATCCGCGAGCACGTCGTTGGCGAGCCGGCCCTCCACGTCGCCTTCGATGGTCAGCACGCGTTCCTGGTCCTTCCGCCTGATGGATCCCACGCCGCCGTCCACACGGGTCCGCGCCAGGGTGCTCAACGAGACCAGTTCGTCTTCATGAATGATGTGTATGCGTTCCAGGTCGGCAAACGTGGCCCGCTCGGGTTCGGCGAACCGGACCACGATGTCGTATTCTTCCTCCCCTACCCGGTACTTGGAGGCTTCCGTACCATTGATGGCGGTGCGAACCGCCCGTGCGATCTCTGCGGTGTTCATTTCCAGCAGGGCGGCCTGTTCACGGTCGATTTCGACTTTCAGCTCAGGTTTGCCCGAATCGTAGTCGTCCTTGAGGTCCACCAGGCCCGGAATGTTCTCGATGCGCAGCATCACCTGGTCCGCCAATCCGCCGAGTATGGCGAAATCCTCCCCCACGATTTCGATGTTCACCGGCGCTGCGGTGGGCGGACCGACATCGGGCGTTACGATTTCCACGTCTGCGCCGATGAGCCGTTCCATCCGCTGTCTGATCATCTCCACCGTGTAGAAGGAGGACTGTTCCCGGTCCTGCCGTTCCACCAGGTCGACGATGATCCGCGATCTGTGGGGCGTCCCGCCGCCGCCGCCCGAGCCGGGATTCTGGGAGTCCGAGGCTGCCCCCACGCTGGCGACGTACTGGTTCATGTCGGGCACGTCCTGTATGAAATCTTCCGCCTGCCGGACCACGCCGTCGGAGACGTCCAGCTGGGTGCCGATCGCCGTGTTGACGTCGATGTAAGCCTGGTTGGGTTCGGTCTCCGGGAAAAACTCCACCCCCTTGCCGATCAACCCGTAAAGCACGATCATCCCGATGAGCACGCCGCAGGTGACGAACATGACCGGGGCCCGGTGGGCCAGCGCCCACATGAGAAACCGGCTGTACCGCCCGCGCAGGGATATCAGCCACTTCTGGTCCTTCCGCGCCGTGTTCACGTTGAGCAACACGGAGCAGACCGTGGGATTGATGATGAGGGCGACGAACAGCGAGGCGGACAGGGTGATGATCAGCGTGGCCGGGAGATAGCTCATGAAGTCGCCGATAATGCCCGGCCAGAACAGCATGGGGGCAAAGGCGCACAGGGTGGTGAGGGTGGAAGTGCAGACCGGCACGGCCACCTCGCCCACGCCTTCGCGGGCGGCGCGGACCAGGGGCCTGCCTTCCTCGCGGTGGCGATAGATATTCTCGACGATCACGATGGCGTTGTCCACCAGCATGCCGAGTGCCAGGATCAGGCTGAAGAGCACGATCATGTTCAGGGTGTAGCCCAGGATATCGAGCACGATGAAGGAGATCAGCATGGACAGCGGAATCGCTATGGCCACGAAAAGGGCGTTGCGCACGCCCATGAACATGAACAGCACGCAGACGACGAGGATCAGGCCCGAGATGATATTGTTCTCCAGGTCGCTGACCATGGAACGGATGTCCTTGGACTGGTCCGCCAGGACCGCCAGGTTTACCGTCGCCGGCAACCGCTCCCGTTCGTCGTCCAGCAGCTCCTTTACGGCGTCGGCGATCTGAATCAGGTTCTCTCCGCTGCGTTTCTGTACGTTCAGGGTAACACAGGGCAGGCCGTTCAGCCGGGCGATGGAGGTTTCTTCTTTGAATCCGAAACGGACCTCCGCCACGTCCGTGATGGCGATCGGTTGCCGGTTGCGGGTCTCGACCACCAGCGACCCGATCTCCTCCGGCGTCGTGAATTCACCCGGGACCCTGACGGCGTAACGCAGGGTTCCGGTCTTGATCGAACCACCGGGCATATTCAGATTTTCCTGGCGTATCGTCTCGATGATATCATCAAGCTCCAGGCCGTAGTACACCAGCCGGTCCGGATCGACATTGACCTGTACTTCCCGTTCCAGCCCTCCCGCGACCGTTACGTCCAGCACACCCGGGATCTGCTCGATGCGCTGCTCCAGGTCTTCCGCGATGTCTTTCAGCGTTACGAGGCTGTGGGTCCCCGCAACGTTGATCACCAGGATGGGGATGTCATCGAAGTTGATCTCCTGGATGGTGGATTCCTCCGCGTCTTCCGGGATCTCGGCCCGCGCGAGGTCGACCTCCTCACGAACCTTCTGGAGCGCATTGTTGATGTCGACGTCGGTTTCGAATTCGATGACCACCGTCGAGATCCCCTCGCTGGAGGTAGAGGAAATTTCTTTCACATTGGACAGTTCTTCGAGATGCTTCTCGATCGGCTGGGTAACGAGGTTCTCGATGTCCGCGGGAGCCACGCCGAAATAGGGGGTGGCGACAAAGACGATCGGTATGGTGATCGAGGGGGTTGATTCGCGCGGCAGGGACAGGTAGGACATGAAGCCGAGGAGTATCACGGCCCCGGTCAAAACGAAGATGCTGATTCTGTTTTTGATCGCCAGGTCAGAAACTTTCAACTGGAAATACTCCCGTGGACGCCCTCGGCAAACGCGGTCACCGTGCTACATCCCTTCGTTTCTGACCTGAATGGTTTCACCGTTTACCAGGTTCCGGTGGCCGACGACAATGAGGGTATCGCCCGTCGCAAGCCCATTCGTCACCAGCACCTGGTCGCCGGAAGTCGAACCGAGTTCAACCGGTACGGAACGGGCGACGTTCCGGTCTGCCAAAAACACGATCCGGCCCTGATCGGTGTCGATAACGGCGTCCTGGGGGATGACGATGGCTGCCGGTATGTTGTCTTTGACCACGCGGATGGTGACGGCCATTTCGGGCTTAAGCCGGTGCGCCGGATTGTCCAGCGTGATTTCCACGGGTACGGTTCGGCTGTCCGGGTCCAGCGTCGTTCCGATATAGGAGATGTCCGCTTCCAGGGTAACGTCCGGATAAGCAGGAAACGTAAGGGTAGCCCGCGTGCCGTCGGTGACGTGTTTCAAATGACGTTCGGGGACACCGGCCACGATCTTGACACGGTCGATCTCCACGAGGTCCACGAACTCCCTTCCGGGCGTTGCCAGTTCGCCCACCTCGAGATTGCGGCTGTCCACCACCCCGGAGATCGGGGCCCGGATAACGGTCTTGCTCAGGTAGGTCTGGGCCTGTTGATGCCGTGCGAGGTTTATGTCATGGCGGTACTTGGTGTCGAGGTAAACGGACTCCGCCAGCGCTTTCTGCTCCAACAGCCGCTCCTGGTTGCGCAGGGTCAGGCCGCTGGCGTTTACGGCCGCTTCGGCCTCGTCCGCGGCCGCCTTGAGCAGTTCGTCGTCCAACCGGGCCAGCACGGCGTTCTGCCGCACAGACTCGCCTTTTTCGACCTCAATGTGCCTTACCAGGCCGGTTGCTTCAATGCTCACCACGACGCGCCGGACCGGCTTGACTTCGCCCACCAGCCTGAGATGATTGATGAATTCCCGGGGCTCGACCACCCGGGTCACCACGTTTACAGACCGCGTTTCCTCCACGGCGGACGCTTCGTTGGCGGCGCTGCCGCTTTCACTGCAGCCTGCGGCTGCCAGTATGCCGACCATGCATGCGGCCGAACCCAACCAGTGCCTGGCGCGGTTGATCATCGATGCCCGCTCCTTGTATATCTTTTGTATATCTGCGTGTACCGTTTCCGACGTACTGTTTCCGACGGCCAACGCCGACTTGCCGGGACGGCCGAAATAACGTAATATCAGGACATCCTGTCAAGTACATCTATACAAAAGGGGACGGTGCGCCATTCAATAAAACAGCGGTCCCCAGCGAGGTAGATTCCATGGCCGGGGAACCACGCTGCGCACCGCCGACATGTTATGTGGAAAACGATCAACAACATCGCGTACCGGCTCTACTTCGCGTACCGGAGCCGGATATCGCGCCGTGAAAACAAGCGGTGGACGGTCCGGGTTGCACCAACGCGGGACCCGGAACCCAGACCCGTGCTATACGTGGCATGGGGACGGATCGGAGACGTGGTCCTGGCCACCGGGCATCTCAAGCGGATGCGGCGGTGGTTTCACCCCAGTCCGGTCTGGTTCCTGGGAAGGTCGCGCGTGAGGCCGCTCGTCGAGCCGCACGTGGACGCCTTCCTGCCGTTCCCCGAACCGGCCGCGCGCCTAACCGGGTCCGGAGGCGCCCCGGCCGCGTCGCTCGATGGGATCGCGAACCGGTCGTTCCGGTGCGTCATCGCGGACATTCACACGTTCTACGGCGGGCTCTTCGCCCTGGATGCCGTGCTTGCCGCCGTGCGGGCGGACCGCAGGTTCGTCTACGAAGGATACCACCTGGGCGAAGACCTGGCGCCGGAACGGCCCTATCCGGCCGGGTACGAGGTCGTGCCCAAGTACGAGGACGGTGAAGGCGGGGGAAAGAACTTCGCCTCATGCCATTTATTGCATCACAACGCCCATTACATCCGACGCGTGCTGGCGCATTGTGGCGTTGAAACGGACGGCGGGGAGGCGTGGCGGCCGGATCTGGATCACGTCGGATCGGGAGCCGACGCATGCCATCGCTTCGGGGTCGAACCCGGGGAGTACGTAGCGTGGCAACCCCTCAGCGACAATCGGCGGAAGGACTACCCGATGGCGCGGTGGGCGGAGACGATCCGCGCATTCCCTGAAATGCAGTTTGTCGCGCTGGTCGAGCCCGGCAGGGCCGACGAAGTGAGCCGGACGGCGCCGCAAGGCGTCCGCGTGATCGAAACGTCTTTAACCGGGGTGATGAAGTTGATACGGGAAGCACGCCTGTTCGTCGGACTGGACTCGGGACTGAGCCATATCTCGACGGTCATGGGTACCCCCACGGTGTGTGTCTGTCCGGACAGCCACCTCGGGTATTTCTTTCCCTATCCGGAAAGCTACGGTTACAGGAACCTGCACACCGTCGTACATCCGGACTACCTGCCGTGCCGGGGTTGTTTCATGACCTGCCGGCACGAACCCCTCACGTCGACGGTCACCCGGGGCGCCCTCTGCCTTCGCACGTTACCTTCCCGGCTGGTCATCGAGGCCATCCGGTCCGCATTGTAGTTCCATGCCGCATTACAGCTCGGCGGCCGATATGAATTTGACCCGGGCGGGACGGACGAGTGCGATGAGATCCTCGATATCGAACTCGGCCAACAGTCCGAAGCAGAAGAGAGGCGAGAGGGATTCGTACCGCCCGGGTTCATCAATCAACCGGTGCAGGCTGGCAAGGCCGCGATGCAGTATGATTTCATCGACCGCCTTGCCGCAAAGGGACGCTGCCATCAGGGCGATCACCGAGGACACGGGACCTTGCGCCGCGAGCCCCAGCGGGGCCGCCACGCCCGGACGGTCCGGATCCGGACGGGCCGGGCTCACATGATGCATGACTGCCGCGAGCTGGGCGACCTGGAGACCCAGCATCCTGCCTCCGCCCGACGCCATCATCATCGTCCACTGATGCGGCGCCTTGCCCAGTCCGCAGGCGCCCTGCATGACCACTTCCACCTCCGTGGCCGTGACCTGGTCCCGCAGGGCTTTCTCGGCCAGGGCTTCCGTCCCCTGCCGCCCTTCGTCCGCCAGGATCAGACGCTTTTTTCCAGAGCCCTGGCCCGTGGGTACGGTGGTCACGACGGGTAGTTCCCATCCGTCCCGCAAATGGTAACAGGCGTATTCCGGCCGCCGGCCGTTTCCTGTGCGCGAAGCCTGACCGGTCACGCGTTCAACGGTCAGGGGCCGGTAACGCAGCAAGGACGTCAGCCGTTCCCTGCCCGCCGCCTGCCACCGGGAGAACGCGGCGGGATCCTCCGGCGGCTTCCGGCGTTTCAGTCCACTGGCCAGGGACCGGGCCAGGGAGACGAAATCGGCGTTATCCGCCGGCGTTCCGACCCAAAGTGCTTCTTCGGTGCGGACTTCGTCTTCCGAGGGAATCTCTTCGTCGCGGGACGGCGCGCCAGGCCGGCCGTCCAGGAAATGCCGGTTCAAGAACCCGTAGAAACGCTCCCGGTGTTCCCGCTCGTAGTTGTGGGTGCCCGGATCCAGGTTATTATGGAATGCAAAGGCGTCCGGTCTTCCGAGCGAATCGTACAGCGGCAGAACCGGTTCATAGACCGAGGGACGCGCCCTGGCGGTCTGGAAGCAACAATCGTCATATTCGTTATACATCAGCAAGGCCGGACGGGGCGCAAGCAGGGCCGTGAGCATGGGATAATCGGCCGTCGCGGCGAGGTCCGAGGCGTTCTGTTCGATGTCACCCCGGTCGGCCCGGTGGTTGACGCGGCTGTCCAGGCCGATGTAACCGGCATTGGGCGCGGCGAGACGCACCCTCGTGTCCAGGGCTGCGAGCACGATCGTCTGCCAGCCTCCGCCGGACAGTCCGGTCACGGCGACCCGCTCCGGGTCGACCTGCTCCAGGCCCAGCAGCACCTCCAGCGCGCGGCACATGACCAGGTAGAACACGGCAATGCCGGCCACACCACACAGATCCAGGTAGCCCGCGTTGTTGTGCTGGTAGCCCGGGCCCTGCAGTTCTCCGAAGTTCAGCCACTCCGGATTCAGCGCAAACACGCCCCGGCGGGCCAGGTTGACGCAACGTATCTGCTTGTAATCCACCGCCTTGCCCGGCGGGCCCACATGCCCGTTGAGGTTCAACACACCCGGCGCCGAAACCGCCGGTTCGTCCGGTTCGTAAAGCAGCGCCGGAATGACCAGGCCGGGCTGACCGTCCTTACCGGGCTGACCGGGCTGACCGGGCAACGCGCGGTAGGTCAGCTTGCGTATCCGGTATCCCTTCCCGGTTTCGATCACGTCGCTCCACTCGACGCCGGCCGCGCCGTTTCTCCACGCGTCGGGCACGCCCTTGAAAATCACTTCGTCCAGCACGGTCTGTCGCAACTTGCCGGCCTCTTCTTCCCAGGTCGCGGCATCGGGCAGTTCGAACCGTGAGAAACGGCTCAGCAAGTAAGCCTTCAGCGTGTCCACCGTGTGCGAAGGCCGGCCCGGGTCATTCATCGTTTCGGCTCCTCGTGCATCGAATAGGGTGAATCGGCAGGATTTTCCGGTATCGTCTCCATATTCACCTCCACTTCAAGCTCGATATCGCCCCCTCCGAACAGCACGCCTCGCGTGGGGGACACGTCCTGGTAGTCCCGCCCCACCGCCACCCGTACGTGGCGTTCGTCGGCCAGCGTCGCGTTCGTGGGATCGAATCCCGTCCAGCCGGGTCCGGGCAGCCGGCACTCCACCCAGGCGTGCGAGGTCGTTCCCC
>VXWP01000003.1 GCA_009835325.1 Gemmatimonadota bacterium
CGTATATACTAAATACCATTCTTCATTAATCGAGTTCGATTAGGGATGGATTCGATCCCTGACGGAGGTTTCCCATGTCTGACCACGAAGGCACGATCAAAATCGATTCCCGTATACAGGACTCCGAGAAGATCCGGAACCTGTCCCGCCGCGGATTCATCGGCAGCGTGATGGCCGGCGCGGCCGGGGTGGCCGGCGCATCGGCCCTGTTGTCCCCGGTCCAGGATGCGGAAGCGGCGCCAGTGCCCGACCTGCCCGATGCGGCGCCCGGCGGCGCGGCCGCCGATGACGAACCCTACTGGGAGAAAGTGGCGGCCCAGTTCATGCTGCGCGATAATGTCATCTACATGAACTCCGGTACACGCGGCCTATCGCCGGTGAGTGTGCACAAAGCGCAGGTGGAAGCCATCGAAGCGGTTAATTCCGATCCCAACATGTGCTGGTCGACCTATAGTTTCGCCGGCATGGACGAGATTCGGCGGAAGATGGCCGTGTACATCGGTTCGGAGGTCGATGAAATCGCCTTTACGAACAGCACTACCGACGGGATGGGGCTCGGTTTCATGGGACTGGAATTGAACCGGGGCGACGAAATCCTGACCACGAACTACGATTACGGCTGGGTGAAGAACATGATGGCCTTCCGTGCGAAGCGGGACGGACTGGAGTTCAAGATGGTGGACATATCGGATCCGAGCTTCCGTACGCCGGATGATCCGCAGAAGGTCGTCGATGCCGTGGCGGCCGGGATCACGCCGAAGACCAGGTTCCTTACCATCTGCCACATCAATTATACCGACGGCTTCGTCATGCCGGTTAAGGAGATCTGTGAGATTGCCCGAGACCGCGGGATCATCACCCTGATCGACGGCGCCCAGCCGCCGGGCATGATGAAGATGGACATGATGGACCTGGGATGCGACATGTACGCGGGGGCGGGCCACAAGTACATGCTGGCCGCTCAGCACACCGGTTTCCTGTTCGTCCGGAACGACATGGTGGACCGTGTACATCCCCTGGTTTACACGGGTTCGATGAACCCGGAATGGGCCATCACGGGAGCCCGTAAGCTCGAACAGCGTGGTTCTTCTAGCTATTCGGACCGGGTCTCCATCGGCGCGTCACTGGATTTTCACAACAAACTCGGGGTCGAAGCCATCGAAGCCCGGCTCCGTTACCTGTCCCAACGCCTGAGCCAGGGCCTGAAAGCCATCGACGGCGTCACCGTCTACGCATCCGATGATCCCAGGATGTCCTGTGCGCTCGTATCCTTCTCCGTCAAGGACCTCGATCCTTCGTTCATCGTCGGGCGCCTCTGGTACCGCAGCCCGAACATCTACATCCGTACCGTCGGCGCCGCGGGCGGTTTCAGGGGAGTCCGCGCCACGTTGCACGTCATGGACACGGCCGAGCACGTAGATACCTTGATCGATAGGATCGAACGGCTTACGCGGGCCTGAGATCCTAGATGGCCATGAGGTTCATATTAGGCTCTATTCAGTGGAGCTTAAATGAGTATAGTACGTTTCCTGATTGCCTTAATCGTCGGCACGCTGGTCCTGCTCGTCCTGGGATTCATCCTCTACGCGATGGTATTCACCGGGTACTTCGCGGCAAATGCCGAACCAGGCGCGGGGGCCGTGGCCAAAGACCCGCCCGAAATGCTGTTCATCTACCTGAGCGAGTTGATTCTGGCCGCCCTGTTGTGTGTCGTAATCGGATGCTGGGCGGGCGTATCCGGCGCGATTGCGGGATTCAGGACCGGTGCGGTTTTCGGGTTCCTGTTGAGTCTCGCGATCAGTCTGATGTTCTATGGCACGGTGAACTACATGAATCTGCAGGCGACGTTGTTCGACGTCGTACTGACGACGGTGCGTGTCGCCCTGGCGGGCGCCGTGATCGGGATGGTACTGCGAAGGAATCGGACCGCCGAATCCCCGGCCGTGGTCAACAGTTGAGTCGGGCTTGATGCAGGCGCCTTAAGACAGCACGCGCATTTACCGGCAGAGGAGTGTATGTCTGTACGAAGATTCGCCATAGCGACCGGAACCGGCGCTGTCATGGTGCTGTTACTCGGCCTGGTCACCGGTGTTTTGTTCGGCGGCCTGTTTGAAGGATTCGCGGTGACGGCGCCCGAAGTGGTCATGAAGTCCAGCCCGAACGTGTGGACGATCGTGCTCGGCGCCGTGGCCATGGGGGCGCTGCTGACCGTCCTCCTTGGTAGCTGGACGGGACATACCGGCGCGAAGAAGGCCCTCGGGACCAGTGCGGTTTTCGGGTTGCTTCTCCACCTGTTCCTCGGTTTGAGCCTGTTCGGCATGACCACGATGCTGGACCTCACCGGTACCCTGGTCAAGGTCGTCATCGATACGGTTCAGGTGGCGTTGTCCGGGATGGCCGTCGGCTACGTGCTGGGTCGCACCGGTCAGACCTAGTCCTGGCCCGTACACAAGCCTTCACTCAAGCCCGCAACCTGGTTCCGTTTCCTTGCCCGCACGGTCCTCCCTTGCCAAATGTACACACCGATCGCTGACAAGACCCTCCGCACGGGCGAGACGCTTGAAATCGGTGTCGTGCTTGCCCCGGACAACCACGCACCAAAAGGCGACCACGCGCCAAACGGCGACCACGCGCCGGCCGATCAGGAGTCGGACGACAACATGGCGGCCGACCACGCGCCGCTCGTCCGGCCGATCCTCGTGCACAAGTCTAGCAACGAGCAGTGGCACCTCGACGAGGTCTTCGCCGGCCGGGTCGGTCCCCTCGAAACCCGGTTCTATCTCGGCCGCCTGAAAGACCGGTCAGTCTGCAACATCATGGTCAGCGAATACGACGGCATCGGCATCCTGAGCCACGTGTACACCGTGCCTGAACACCGCCGCAAGGGCATCGCCCGGCTCGTCATGACCGAGCAGATGGCCGATTTTAAAACCCGGAGCGGCCGGTACCTGACGCTGTCCACCGGTTACGACACCCATCCCTATTACCTGTACCATGGCTTCGATTTCCGAAGCGTTGTGCCGGAATCGGGCCACATGAAGTATATGGGGAATGCCGAGTTCGAGACGGAGCATTTTCGTGTCGACGAGGACGGCGAAGCGCGGGTAATCCCGGGGGACTGGAAGCACTGGCCTTCGCTGAACGTGCTCTGCGCCCAGGCCGGTCCGCCACATCTGCGCAACGTGGGACTGGGACATATCGGGCCGCGCATGTTCGAGGGGGCCTACCTGGGGTTGATGAAGCAAACGCGGGAAGAGGAGGATGTCCAGGTCCGGTTGGTGGTCACGGAGCACGGCGCGGTCGCGGGCTACGCGACCCTGGTGCCCGACATCCGCTGGCGCGGTGAGACCTTGCTACTGGACCTTACCGTTCATTCCGCTTTCAAGGCACAGTTGAAGCCACTGCTCGAGTCTTTTCTCCTGCCGGCCGGACGCAAGGTGCTCTGCCACGTCGTACCGGGCGACGGCCCGAAGACCGCCGCACTACAGCACGCGGGATTCATCCACGAGACTACGCTCCGGCAGCAGTTCAAGGCTGTCGGCAACTTCTTTGACGTCGAGGTGTACGCGAGATTTGCCTGACCCCGGTCGCCGCCTGACCCCGGCCGCCGCCTGACTAGCCCGACTCCGCTGCGCCCCCGCGCTCCAGCCGGTTCAGCGTCTTCTCGTGGATGCCGCCGAAGCCCCCGTTGCTCATGAACACGATCCGGTCGCCTGGTTCCGCCTGTCCGGCCAATCTTGAAACGATCTGTTCCACGTTGCCCAGGGCTTCGGTGTCCACGCCCCGTTCACGCAGCCCCGCCACCAGCTCTTCCACCGAAAACCGGTTTCCCGGGGGTGCCTTCTCGGGCAGATAGACGGGCGCGATAAGCACACGGTCCGCCTGGTCGAACGCGGTGGCGTAGTCGTCCTGGAAATTCCGCCGGATGGTGGTCGCAGAACGGGGTTCGAACACCGCCCAGGTCCGCCGGCCGGGCGCGGCCTTGCTGAGCGCGTCCAGCGTGGCCCGGACGGCCGTGGGGTGGTGGGCGAAGTCGTCATAGACCGTAACGCTATTTACTTCGCCCCGTACCTCGAGACGTCGTTTCACGCCGGGAAAGGACGCGAGACCCCGGGTCAGGTCCGGCCACGACACTCCGTATTGGCGTGCCGCGGCGACCACGGCCAGGGCGTTCCTGACATTGTGGTCGCCGAGCTGGCCCGTCGACAGCCGGGCGCGGTGCTCGTCCTGTTCATACAGGTCGAAGGACGTGCCCCCGGGATCGAAGGACACGTTGCGTGCCGACCACCGGGCGCCTGACGACATGCCCAGGGTATGGATGGCACAGTGTGCATGGGAAGCGAGTGCCTGGACGTGCTCGTCGTCTTCCGGGCCGATCAACAACCCGTTTCCGGGAATGATGTTGACCAGCCTCCTGAAGGAAAGCGCGATCTCGTCGATCGAATCGTAGATGTCCGCGTGATCGAACTCGACGTTGTTGATGATCACCGTGTCAGGCAGGTAGTGTATAAACTTCGCCCGCTTGTCGAAGAAGGCACTGTCGTATTCGTCGCCTTCCAGGATAAACAGGTCGCCCGATCCCAGCCGTGCGCCGGACTGCCAGCTGATGGGCACGCCCCCGACGATGTAGCTGGGATCCAAGCCGGCCTCGGTGAGCACCCAGGCGAGCATTGCCGTCGTTGTCGTCTTGCCGTGCGTACCCGTGACCACGACCGCTTTGCGATCCCACAGAAAGAAGGACTTGAGCGTCTCCGGCATGGATGCGTACCGGATCTTCCGGTCCAGGACGGCTTCGGCCTCGGGATTGCCCCGCGAAACGGCGTTACCGATGACCACGAGGTCCGGCCGAGGATCCAGGTTGGCGGCGGAGAAACCCTCGTACACGGGTATCTGCTGCTCCGAGAGTACCGTGCTCATCGGAGGATATACGTTCTCGTCACTTCCGGTGACCCGGTGTCCCAGGGACTTGAGCATCACGGCGAGCGCGCCCATGCCCGTGCCGCAAACGGCCACCAGGTGAATGTGAAGCGGTCGGGACATGGTCACGGCACAGGGGGATGGTCTTCGGTCAGTTCCCGGATCTTGCGGCGGGCGGCGTCGTTCCTGAAGTGATCGGGGTGCGAAAGGAGCAGGGTCTCGTACTCGGTGAGCGCCCGGGGGATGTCGCCGATCTTAGTTTCGTAGATCTCCGCGATCCGCCAGTGGGCGGCGGCGACGCGGCGGCTCTCCGGATACCGCTCGATCAGGTCCTGCAGGGCCGCGACGGCCTGGAACGGCTTGCCCATCCCGTCGAGCAACATCCCGATGTCCAGGATGACGGTGTCGGCGATCGGGCTCTCCGCGTTTTCTAAGGCAAACGACTTGCAGGCTTCCAGGGCCTCCTGGTCCTTGTACTGGCGCCGTAACAGCACCGACCGGATGTATTCGGAAAGCGGGCCGTCTCCGCCCTGGCGGCCTTCCGCAATCAGGATGGTCCACGCCAGCGCATCGTTGGCATAGGGACTGCCCGTAAAGCGGTCCGCCGTCTCCCGTAAATGGCCAAGGGCATCGTCCAGCCGGTCCTGGAACAGCGCCAGTTCACCGAGGTGGTATTGCGTCCGCGCCCGGGTCTCGGCTTCAATGGGTTCGCCGTCCGGCTCGAGGATGGCGTTATACTGGACGATCGCGTCCTCCAGGCTGCCCATGACGACGTAACATTCCGCCATGCCGAATCGGGCTTTCTCCCGGTACGCCGGCGCAGAAGCGTCCGCCAGCAATGAACGGTACATGGCGAGCGCCCGCGGCGCGTCCCGGTAATGGACCAGGAGCAGGTCCGCCAGATTGGACATGGCCTCGTCTTGGAACTCCGTTTTCGGATACTGCGCGATGATCTGCCGGTAGGTCTCGGCGGCATCGTCCATACCGCCTTGCTCCCGGAACGCCAGGGCAAGGCCGGTATACGCTTCGGCGCGCAGAGCCTCCGACCCGTCCGCCTCGATCAACTCTCGGTACGTATCGATGGCGTCCCGGTGGTGCCCCTCCCGCAACGCCCAATCGGCATACCGGACCAGGTATTCCCCGCTGTCCCCGTCCAGCCGGTCCGCTTCACGGTACGCCGCCAGCGCATCCTCCGGCTTGCCGAACCGGAGAAAGAAGCTGCCGAGCAGATCCTGGGCGGCCTTGCTGTCCCGGTGTTCAGCCACCGCCGACCGCAGCGCCTGTTCCACGAGTCCCTGGCTTCCGATCGACGCGAGCAGGTCGATCCGGTCGTTGACGATACGCGACTGGCCGGGTTGCTGGGTCAACCAGCGTGTGAATTCCCTTACGGCGCCCGTCACTTCGAACGCACTGGTATAGACACTGGCAAGCGCCAGGGCGAAAGCCTCCGGATTGCCCAGCCGCTTCCGGCCGTCCAGGTAAGTCTGTATGGCCCGGTCGTACGCCTCTCTTCTGAGGTGCAGATTCGCGATCTGGCTTACGGCCGATTCGCTTTGCGGAAAGCGTTCCAGCATGTCTCGGAGCGATTCCTCGGCCTCGTCGTTCCGTCCGGCGCCGAAAAACGCTTCCGCGAGCCTGCCGCGCAATCTTGAATCGTCGGGAGACTTCGCGATGTGCGTTTCGAGCAGAGGGATCAGTTTGTCGAAGGCTTCCAGCCGCAAGTACAGTCTGAGGGCGCCGTTCAGGGCGGACCGGTTATCCGGATAGTCCCTCAGCACCCGTTCGAACAGGACGGCGGCCCGGTCATATTGCCGGAGGCGTTCCAGGCTCCGGGCCTGTTCGATCCGGCGGTTAAGGTCGGCGGACCGGCTGAGCTGTCCCTCGACGCTTGAGGGCAGGAAAACCTGAACCGCCAACAGTACGGCGAGCAGGCCGCTTGCGAAATGCATGTGTCGCGGGCCGATGCCGCGAAGCGCTTCGGGAATGCGATTCAAGATCACCGCCTAGTTCACGACCGGAACGTGGGAAAGTGCGCGGAAATAGGCCCGAATAAGCGCTTCGTACTCCTGTGGATAAGCGCCTTCGTCGATACGGCCCAGGACGTCGTCACGCAGAGTGCGTTCGAACCGGGTCAGGTCGTCGGACAAATCGCCGGGTGATGGGCGGGTCGCCAGGTCCTCGCCCGGGGCGGCCCTACGTCTCTCCTCGCGCCGCTGGCCGCGTATGGACCTGGAAGCGTCCAGCAACCTGGACAGGATCCGTTGCTGGCGCTCCACAAGGGCAGGATCGATCTGGTACTGCTGCAATTCCCGAACCGTGTCTTCCATCTCCTTTTCGATTTCCTGCAGCCGTCCGAGGACCTGGTCCTGGTTGACCTGTTGCTCCCGCCGCAGTTGCTCCAGGCTCTTCCGCAACGTTTCCTGCCGAGCCGCCAGCCTGGAAACCTGCGCCTGGGTCTGCAGATCCATCTGACCTTCGGACTCGTCCATCATCTGGTTCATCTGGTCGTTGATCCCGTTCTGTTGCCTCGCCATGCCCTGCAGCCGTTCGATGAGATCCATCATGCCGGAGGACGAACCGGAATTCGCCATGTTGCGCATGGCCTGCTGTAGGGCGAGCACGGTTTCGTTCAGCGCCTCCATGGCAGCCAGTTGCTCCTCGGCGGCGGAATCGCGTTCCTGTTCGGCCAGGTGGCCCTCCGCGCGATCCATGCTGTTCAGTGTTTCTCCCAGCGCTCGTCCGATGGCCGGCGATATGAACATCGTCTTACGGGAGATGGATACGAGGTCGTTGGTTACGAGCGATGCGCCATCCGAGAGGCCCTGCTGATCCTCTGAAAGGATATCGATCCGGGTAACGGACCCGCCCGGCTGACGCGTACGTTCGTTGAGGTCCTCCTGCCCGACGGAGAGATCGACCAGTTGGTGCATCGCGCGCCGCATGCCCTCCGCGATCTCCTGCATCCGGTCTTCCTGGAGCTGGTCCTGGATCTCCTGCAGTTGCTGGCCCAGGGCGGATAGCGACTGGGACATTTCAGTCTGGCCTTCCATCGCCTGCTGCATCCTGCCCAGTTTGAGCTGCGAAGCGATCTGTTCCATGGAACCCGTCATTTCCTGGCGTTCCATCTCCCTGGACGCGTCCCGAACGCTTTCTGCCGGCATGTCCCGGAACGCTTCCATTTCGTCGGCCAGGTTCTCGAGACCGCGTTGCAGAGAACCCGTATCCTTCCCCAGTTGCTCCTGCTTTTCCGCCAGTTCCGATACTTCCCGGCCGTCCGACGTATTCTCCGTGGCATAGCGCAGTTCGTCCTGCCGGGCGGCGAGGTCCTGTGTCTGACGCACGGCGGACATCAACTGCTGCTCCGTCCGGATTCGCTTCAGAATGGAGAGACTGCGCTCGAGGCGTTTCAGGAACTCCTCCTGCTCGAATTCGAACGCTTCCATCGACGCTTTCAGCTGCTCGTCGTCGATGGACTGAAGGGCTTGTTGCAGGTCCCGCATGGCCTCCAGCAGTTCGGGGGTGGCAATCTCCTGGAAGAGCTTCCTCAACTGGTCCATCTTGTCGATGAGTTCCTGGCTCATCGAATCGTGGTCTTCCAGGGTTTCCATGGCCGCCTTCACCGCTTCGGCCGCCTTGAGGAGTTCATCGGTCGCCTGTTCCTGGCCGGCCAGGACGGACTCGATTTCCTTCTTCTGCTCCCAGGTCAACTCCTGCGTCTGAACCCCTTCCGCCTCCTGCCGTGCCTTCTGGTCCAGCGTCCGGTTCAGCGCTTCTATCTTCTTCTTGGATGCTGACTGTGCATCCAGCAGGTCTTCCATGTCGGTGACCTGCTGCTCCTGCGTATCGTCGATCTGTTCGTAGATCTCTTCTATCGACGGAAACCGGACCGTGTAGGTTCGGCTAACCGCCCGTTTGGGCCCCGATACCGTGTCGTTGTCATAAAGTTCGATCCGGTAGGAGACCACGTCTCCTGGAAAGAGGTTTTCTGAGGACAGGTCCCAGACGAAGGGCTGCGTCATCATCGTGGACTCCGTGTCCACGGGGATAGGCCTGACCTGCTCTTCGCCTTCGGGTTCCTTGCGATGGATCAGGTTCATGGCGGAGAATCCAAAGTCGTCCGTGGCCGATACCAGGAACGGAACGACCATGTTCTCCGTGAGGTCGGTGTCCCGGCCCGGAGACAGGATCCGCAAGGACGGCATGCGGTCCGGCAGAGCGATGATCCGGTACCAGGCGGGATTCACGTTTTCGTGACCGTCCGCGTTGCGCAGCGAGATGCGGTACCGCCCGTCGGACCGCACGGTCAGCGGCGCCGCGGCCGTGTCGTCTACCACAGCCATGGTTACCGGCCTGTCCGCATGCTCGAGGTAAATCTCCGCTTCCGACAGGTCACGGCCCGCGTTCACGGCGGCCAGTTCCACCTTCGTTCCTTTTAGCGCGACGATATCTCCGCCTTCCGTAGTGGTTCTGGGCGCCAGCCTGGTATAGGCCGGATAGTGATAGGTCAGGTGCAGCGCGCCGAGGAACGGGCGGTCTATGGCGCTGATTCGGAAGGGAGGGGTGACGGCGTCTCCGGCTTCGATGACGTAGGTCAGGCTTTCCCGGATCTCACGCACGGTGTGGCTGTAGGATGCAGGCGACGTGACTCTCATCTCCACGGCATTCTGCAATCCGTCGTCAGAGACCAGTTGCAGAACCGCCCGGTCGGGTCGCTCCCCGGACGCTTCGGCCATGATCGTGACCTGTCCGCCCGAAGTTACTTCCACGTCGCCCGGCGCAACGCTCAGAAACGTGCGTTGCGGAGGTTGGAAATGGGTCAGGGGGCTTGCCAGGCGGTTCAGCGCGCCCGAAAGCGGCGTGCCGAAGGCCGCCATCGCGATCAGTGCCAGCAGCGCGGCAATGCCGAATCCCCTGGCGGACCGGGCGATGCGGTGTCGCTGATCGGCTTCGTTAAAATCCACCGATTCGGTGTGCCGCGCGGTATCCGATACCGCCGCGTCCAATAATGCGGGAGAGGTCCTGTAAGCACTGGACCCCGCCTGCCGCTGCTCGGCGAGTTGCAGGGCCACGGTGACCCGGTCGTTCAGGTCGGGATACTGACGATCGACCCGACGTGCGAGGTCCTCGTCGGACAAACCGTTGCGCAGGCGGTCCAGACAGCGCCGGACGGGCCAGGCCGCGAGGAGCAGGATCCCCGCTGCGATCAGGCCCAGGCGAACCGCCCGGCCGAGATACAGGTAGGATTCGAGCGCGGCCAGGCAAAGCGCGAGGATGCAGATCAGCGCGCCGGCGGTTAACAGCCCTTCGACGATGACGATCCACCGGCTTCGGTTGCGTAGCGCATGAAGCCGGTTTCGCAGCGCGTGCCAGGTGGAAAGGGTGGTTTTACTCGGCACGGTCAGACCTCGAGCTTCTGTCGACTTACGCTATTGCTGTACCAGCATTTCGTGAGAGTAAAACAACTGGCGGGCCTGCTGGAGTTGCTCGTCGCCGGCCGCGGCTACGCGGCTGGCTTCCTCGTCACCCCAGAGATTCCGGGCGAGCGACCGCTTCAGCTGGAGTTCGATGACATCCCGGTCGTCGTTGAACTCCTCGTCGGAGAAAGATATCCCCGAGTCCCGGACCTGTAACTTGAAGGCTTCCAGCATTGTTTCGTCGACCTGGAACTCCCGCAGAAAGACGTCGAAATCATCCCTGAGGTCCTGCCGGTCCGCCTGGGATACGCCGTAGGCGTTGGCGAATTCGAAACAGGCCCTGTCGAAAGGCACCCATCCCCTGTACTTGCCGATCACGAAGGGGTATGTGCGTTTCGGGGCCGGGATCACGACGTCGGGGGAAATGCCGCCGTCTCCATAGACCGTACGGCCGGCAGCGGTGGTGAATTCCGTGCGCTCCGGGATATCTGCCTGGCCCGCATCGTCCGCCTGGCCCGCATCGTCCGCCTGGCCCGCATCGTCCGCCTGGCCCACATGGCCCTCTTCCGTACCGGATTCCGCATCCGTACCGGCCTCGCCGGCCTCGCCGGCCTCGCCGGCCTCGCCGGCCTCGCCGGCCTCGC
>VXWP01000004.1 GCA_009835325.1 Gemmatimonadota bacterium
GATTACCAATCTCAATTCGCTTGATTCCTTTTACATTGTTTATACCCAGTTATGCGTCCCACCTACACCTGAATTCGAGACGTGGCTGCATTCAATACGGGATACGTATTTCAGTAGATGTGAAAGGCCGGATACTGAACGGGACGTACTAGTAACACTGTACGAGTCGACAGACGGACCGAACTGGACCGACAGTGCGAACTGGTTAAGTAGCAAATCTTTAGATCAGTGGTTCGGTATTGTTACCAATGCCTCGGGACGCGTCGAGCAGTTGACCCTCGACAACAACAATCTGTCCGGTAGAATCCCGGATGAACTCGGCCAGTTCGAAAGCTTGCGCGTACTAGATATCTCCAACAATCCTTCATTGAAGGGACAGTTACCCGTCCAGCTTAGAAACCTTTCCCTTGAAGTGCTGAAGTTTGAAGGTACAAACCTCTGTGTACCTGGGAGCAGTGAGTTTTCCAGGTGGCTATCGGGCATACCCGAGTTGGGTAATTATGCTTTCTGCCAATACACTGTAGAGCATGACCGGGAAGTGCTGGTAGCATTCTTCCATGCAACAGACGGGCCCAATTGGAACAACAATTCGAACTGGCTGAGCGACGCCCCATTGAGTGACTGGTTTGGCGTGTATACAGACAACTCTGACGGACGGGTAAAACATCTCGACTTGATTAGAAACAATCTTTCCGGTACGCTTCCACCTGCGTTGGGGAGGTTAAGTAAACTCAATGGTTTGCAGGTGTTTGATAACAAAATCTCGGGTCGTATTCCGGCTGAATTAGGCCAACTTACTGATCTGGAAATTTTAAACCTGGCATCAAACAATTTGACGGGCAACATCCCTGCAGAACTAGGAAACCTGGTTAAACTGCGTTCTTTAAACCTCCATGGAAATCAACTCACCGGAAACATCCCTGCCGAACTGGGTCATCTTAGCCAACTGTACTATATTGACCTCTCTGTAAACCAGTTGACCGGAGGTATCCCAGCTTCTCTGGGCCAATTGAAGAATATCAGTATTCTGTCATTTCGTGAAAACCGGTTGACAGGTCTAATCCCTCCCGAACTGGGGGATATTAACAACCCTAATCTCGAACAACTCGACCTGAGTTGGAATGCACTGACCGGCAATATACCTCCTGAACTGGGTCAACTTTCTCATTTGAGATATAACTTGACTCTCGGTCCAAATAGATTGTCCGGCAGCATTCCCCCTGAACTGGGGAATCTTACAAATCTTGCATGGTTGGACCTCCAGGGTAACCTGCTCACTGGCCGTATACCGCCTGAACTCGGGAACATGATCGCACTCAAACAACTCTGGCTCAACACAAACGAGCTTTCAGGCCGTATACCAGCCGAGCTAGGTAAACTGACTGAATTAGTCGATCTATCCCTGCAATACAACCAATTGTCCGGGGAATTACCTCCCGAGCTTGGATACCTGACGAATCTCAAGACGCTTGATGTAAGAGAAAACGCTGAACTGACCGGACCGATACCACGAACGATGACCGGAATCGAATTGGCCAGTTTCAATCTGAGTGGGACCCAGCTCTGTGCGCCGGCTGATCGTGATTTCCTTGACTGGTTCGAAGGCGTGGGAGGCAACGGCGAAGCCGCGCGTTGCGGTGGTCCGAACGCGCCTGACGTTGTCGTCTATCTCATGCAGGCGGTGCAGTCTCCCACGCGCCAGGTTTCCCTGGTAGAGGGAGAACCCGCCCTGGTGCGTGTGTTCCTTGCCACGCAGGAGGTGGTAACCAACAATCCCGCGGTCCGGGTGGTTTTCTTTCAAGATGGCACCGAGGTGAAAGTCGTGGATTTCCCGGGAGGGCCATCGAAGATCCCCATTCAGATTGACGAAAGCTCTCTGGAGCTTTCAGCGCATGTACCCGCCTCGATCATCAACCCGGGCCTCGAAATAGTGGTTGAGATCGATGTCGACGGAAGGCTGGACGTCGAATCAGGTATAGACATGCGCGTACCTGAAACGGGAAGAATGGCCATCGACGTACGCTCCGTGCCTCCCCTGGACCTTACCCTGGTGCCCTTGCTGTGGATTGAGAATCCCGATCACACGACCGTGACATCCACCGAGGGCCTGACGGAGAACGACGATATCTTCAGGTGGACGCGCGATCTGCTGCCCGTGAAGGAACTTAATGTCTCCGTACGAGAGCCTCTTTATTCGTCTTTGGAAATAGTCGAGAGCAATAACGAGTCTCTACTCGCCGAAGTCGAGGCGGCACGGCTCCTGGACGGTGCGAACGGTCATTACATGGGAATTTGGAACGTGGAAGAGGCAGGTATCGCGTTTGTTCCTGGTTTCGACAGCATTTCGTTGTTGGACGGTAAAATCATGGCACACGAACTGGGACATAACATGAGCCTGTTACATGCTCCTTGCGGCGGCGCCGGTCTGGTGGATGCTCGATTTCCCAACTCGGACGGTTCCATCGGAGTCTGGGGATATGATCATGTCAACGGCGAGTTGATCGCTCCTTCATCGCCTGATATCATGGGATACTGCTTTGAAAACGCATGGATAGGCGACTTTCATTTCAGGAACGCGTTTAACTACCGTGTGCGTGAGGAGAGAACCCTTGCTGCCGCAGCTTCAGAAGTCCGGACGAGATCCCTGCTGATCTGGGGCGGTCTGGACAGAAACGGAGACTTAACGCTCGAACCGGCCTTCGTTGTCGATGCGCCTTCGTCCCTTCCTCCCGCTGGAGGTCCATATGCGCTCACGGGCGAAGATGCATTCGGCAATGCGTTGTTTACGCTGAACTTCACCATGAACGAGATCGCCCATGGCGAGGGCGGTAGATTCGCATTCACCATTCCCGTAGAGGCCAACTGGTCCAATCGGCTGGCCAGCGTGGTACTGGCGGGACCCGAAGGCAACGCGGAGATAACGCGCGAAAGCGGTAGAACCGCTGCACTGTTACTGGATCAGTCAACCGGACGGGTGAGAGGCATCCTGCGGGATTGGCCGGAGCCGGGGGAATCAGCGGTATCGGCACGCTCCGTCTTGCCGGAATCGGGAATTGAGGTTCTGGTCAGTCCAGGAATCCCCGCCCCTTCGGACTGGTAGCAGGCAATAAAATACCCCACACAGGCGAGCATAAGTATTTTTAGGAGAACCTGTTCGGAACAGTGGTTGTCCCCCCGGGCAGTTCTGACGTCCTCCGTTCTGGTGAGGCATGCCATCGATACCCGGAGCAGGATTCCCTATGGTATAGCAAAGGTTCTTTTAAAATGACTTTGCTGGAAACCTGTGTGAGGTAACAGTCATTATACCTGACACGGCGCGGACCTGCAAGTGTTTTTGAATTTCAGCAGGGATTGCCGTCAGGTTTTGTCGTCAGGTCTTGCGCTTCTTCTTCTTGGCCGCGGGAAAGAGGACGTTGTTCAGGATGAGCCGGTAACCTGGGGAGTTCTTGTGGAGGGCGAGATTGGTCGGCGGATCGCCCACCAGGTGCTCCTCGTCCTCCGGATCGTGCCCCCCGTAGAAGGTGTACGTTCCCATCCCGTAGTTGCCGTGGAGGTACTTGACGTGGTCGGTCCCGGCCTCCTCCGCGAGGACGACCACGGTGCGCTTGAGCACGTCGCGGTGGAAGGAAGTGGACAGGCCGTAGAAGCCGGCGATGTAGTTTACGTGGTTCTGCGTGAGCATGGTGGGCACCGGGTCGTACTTGGCCGAGAAATCGAAGAGGGTGAAGGGTCCGGTCAGTACCTTTCCGGCATTTACCTGGTTCACGTCGATGTTGGAGAACGAACCGACGAGCGGGTTCAGCTGCAACGTGAAGTCCTCGAAGGCGAAAGTCTGGCCGAAGTCCAGCCTGGACTGGGCATCCGGATCGACGGGAGTGTGGTCGTATTCCGGCGCCACGATGTCGGTGTGGACCGAGGCCAGCGCGATCTCCAGGGTTTCCGTCGCCGCGCACATGGCGAAGACAAACCCGCCGTTCCCCACGTAGGACTTTATTCCCTGCGCCACGGCCTTCTTGGCCTCCGCGACCGTCGGATACCCCAGGCTACGCGCCAGGGCCTCGTCGGTGGCCTGCTGCTGCCGGTACCAGGGCGTGCGGTGATAGCTGTAGAACTTGCTGTACTGCCCGGTGAAATCCTCGTGGTGCAGGTGCAGCCAGTCGTATTGCTTCAACGTTCCGTCCAGCACCTCCTGGTCGAAGATCTTGCCGTAGGGCACCTCGGCGTATTCCAGCGCCAGGGTCACGGCATCGTCCCACGGCCGCTGGTCGGGCCGGGTGTATACGGCGATTTCGGGCGCTTTTTCGAGCAGCACCCGGTCCATGTTGTTTTCCTCGATGTGGGCGTAGATCCGGACCAGGTCCGCGCCGTCGATCACCTGGAAGCTCACGCCCCGCAGGTGGCAGGACCGCACGCGGTCGGCCGTGGGGTCCATGACGAAGGACCCGCCGCGGTAGTTCAGCAGCCATTCGACGGTATAACCCTGCTCCAGGGCCTGAAAGGCGATGCCGTAGGCCTTGAGATGGTCCTGCTGCTCCAGGTCCATGAAGATGAGCATCTTCTGGGCACTGGCGGGGGTCGGCAGGAGGAAAAGCAGTGAGAACAGAAAGGTTAGACGACGCATGTATTATCGTTTGGGATGATAGCAGGATGGACCGGAAGGACGATACTTTGAGTCGTCATGCTAGCGAGGATCGTCTGACGGCCAGGGAACCTCGACGCTCTGGATGGTCGACTCGGTTGAACTAGGCATGAAATGGATGATTTCCTTGCCTGTATCCATATTCAGGTCCGGCCCCACGGGATTCGGACCTCCCTGCTCGTCCAGAAAGTCCAGATAACGTTCTATCGCAGGTATCGTCCGATCGCGGGCTTCCTCGAACGTAGGCGCATTGCTGTGGATACCGGGCAATGCAGGGCAGAACGCATGGAACTGTTCGCCGTCGGATTCTATGACAACGGTAACTCTGGTCTTCATGGTTATCTTCTCTTCGATTGCGCGGATCGTGCGGGCCGTGCTGACCATGCGGCCCGGTGGAACAGCTTATAGTCACCGTCCGCTGGTTAAAATATGACCCGGTCTGTCCGCATGGTCAACGTCATTTACAGACCCTGATATACGGAATAGTCTGAGCGTGAACTATAATCTAGCGTCCGGTGCGACAAAAAATCCCGTGCGATAAAACCTCAGGCGTCCTGGTCGCCGTGCAACGCATCCAGGTTGTCCACGTACTTGTGCCCGCTGCCCGTATTGAAGAGCACGACCCGGTCGGACTGGTCGATGCGTCCCAGTGCGATCATCTTCCGCAGTCCGGCCAGCACGGCGCCGCCTTCGGGCGCCGCAAAGATGCCCTCGCATGCCCCGATCTCCCGCACGCCGCGCACCATGTCGCCGTCGGGAACGGCCACCGCGTCTCCAAAGCTCTCCCGGATCGCGGCCAGCATCAATTTGTCCCCCACGGCGGCGGGCACGCGCAGCCCGCTGGCGAGCGTGCGGGCGTTCTCCCATTCCGGGGCGTCCGGCCACTTCTGTTCCCAGGCCCGGACGATGGGCTGGCAGCCGGCGGCCTGCACCGCGACCATGCGGGGCCGTTCCGGTCCGATCCACCCGAGGGCTTCCATCTCGGAGAAGGCCTTCCACATGCCGATCAGTCCGGTCCCGCCTCCCGCCGGGTAGAGGATCGCGTCCGGCAGGACCCATCCGCACTGTTCGGCCAGTTCGTACCCCATGGTCTTCTTGCCCTCCACGCGGTAGGGCTCCTTCAGGGTGGAGACGTCGAACCAGCCCTCGGCGTCCTTCCGCGCGGCCACAAGCTTCCCGCAATCCGTGATCAAGCCGTCCACGAGTTCCACCGACGCGCCGTGGGCCCGGCACTCCACGATGAAGGGCCGGGGCGTGTCCCGGGGCATGAAGACGTGCACGGGGAGGCCCGACCTGGCGCCGTAGGCCGACAGCGCGCCCGCCGCGTTGCCGGCGGAGGGTATGGCCAGGGACTCCGCCCCCAGCTCCAGGGCGCGGGACACGGCCATGGCCAGGCCCCGGGCCTTGAACGAGCCGGTGGGGTTGACGGATTCGTCCTTGATGTAGAGCTCGTCCATGCCCAGCCGTTCACCCAGGCGCCGGGCGTGCATCAGGGGCGTGCCGCCCTCGCCCAGGGTGACGATGGCCGACGGGTCTTGCACGGGGAGCATCTCGCGGTAGCGCCACAGGGTCGGTTCGCGCATCGCCAGGACGTCCGGGGTCAATGCCTTTCCCGCTTCTTCGGTGTCGTATCGGGCGAGCAGCGGCCGGCCGCAGTCGGGGCACAGGTTCCGCAACCGGTCCGACGGCAGCCGTTTGCCGCAGTCGCTGCATTCCAGGTCGATGAGAAAGTTCATGTGAGTCACCGTCAGTGAGGTTGTTGTGTCTCCGCGGCCCGGAGCGCCGGACGGCCCTCGACTCCTTCTCACAGGTCGAAGAACAGCCCGATGCCCGCGTAGTCGTCCTCCAGGTGATGAAACTGTCCGTGTTCGCTGCGGCCCCCGTGGTATACGAAGGCGAGGCGAAGGCCCCGTGAAGCCTCGTTGTGAAACAGCAGGCCCGCATGGGCCGTGCGGTTGATGGAGATGTCCCCGTCCCGGAACAGTCGCACGTCGCAGGCCAGGTAGGCCCGGGTTGCGCCGCCCTCGCCCGCGAGGGGCCGGAAGACCAGTTCGGCGCCGCCCTGTACCCGCCACCGCCGCACGTCCGGGATGGCGTGGTTCGACCACCGCAGGCTGCCGTAGACGCGGGCGGAACCGATCGCGGAACCGATGGCGGACCCTGTCGTAAAGCGCGTCTCGCGAGCGACGTACAGCGTGAAGTACTCCCGGCTGTAGGTCATGGCCCGCATGGCCCGGACCGCCTGGTCCGCCTGGTCCGCCTGGTCCACGTGGCGCGGCCCGCCGTACCCGACGTACCCGTCGGCCAGGTGGGCGCTCACGTGGGCGTATTCGAACCGCCCGGTGTACCGGTCGTTGCCCAGGTCTGCGTGGAAGCCGATCAGGTAGTCGGCGGTCTCGAGGGGGAAGGTCGTTCCCGACCGGCGCAGCTTCGAGAAGACGCCGGCATGGATCCCGGTCCTGAACCGCAGCCCGTTGTTCCCGTCCCACGCATAGTCGGCGGCCTCCCAGGAACCGCCGATGTCGCCGTTCAACCTGTCACCCAGGTTGGACGTAACCGCTAGGCGCGCCTCGGTCGGGTCGGCCAGCAGCGGGCGGAACAGCCGCTGCTGCGGGGCGGCGAAGCGCCAGGTCCCGCCGGATGCGTCCGCCGCGTCAACGGCCGGGCTGACGGCGAGGTACAGAAGACCCATGCCGGCGAACCACGGGAACCTTCGCAGGATAGCGGAAATAAACGCCATGATATCAACGGGTTAGGAACGATAGAGCAAAGTCGGGCCGCGTCGTGGTGAAATCCGGATTCTTAGGATTCAGAGCGTACCGATGATAGGATGGGACACACCCGGTGTCAAGACATCTGTACCTGCCGCAAACCCCGATGGAACGGGCATATCGGGCGTGGCCGGCTACGGGAATGTCCTTGACACCGACCGGTTGAGGCCGTTAGTTTGAGGATTCTTGAAAAATCCATGCATCGATGAACGGGAGACAGGCAACAGTGCCGCGTAACCTGAACAGCTTCGGTGCCCGCGCCGCATTGAACGCGGGCGGAAGCGCCAGTACCTACTACTCGCTTTCAAGGGCCGAGGAAGGCGGCGCCGGAGACATATCGCGTCTTCCCTTTTCCCTCAAGGTCATGGTGGAAAACCTGCTGCGCCACGAAGATGGCGTGTCGGTTTGCGCTGAAGATGTGGCCGCCGTCGCCGGAAGCGTAGAGGGCGGACCCTCCGAAAGGGAGATCGCCTTCCGCCCTGCGCGGGTGCTGATGCAGGACTTCACGGGTGTGCCGGCCGTCGTCGACCTGGCCGCCATGCGGGACGCCATCCGGAAACTGGGCGGCGCGGCCGACCGCATCAATCCCCTGCAGGACGTGGACCTGGTCATCGACCACTCCGTACAGGTGGACGAGTTCGGTTCCCGCCGCGCCTTCGCGGCCAACGTGGACCGCGAGTTCGACCGGAATCTGGAGCGGTACCGCTTCCTCAAGTGGGGACAGCAGGCCTTCGACAACTTCCGCGTCGTCCCACCCGGCACGGGCATCGTGCACCAGGTCAACCTCGAGTACCTGGCCAAGGTGGTCTTCGCCCGGGAGCGGGACGGCGAATCGATCGCCTATCCCGACACCCTGGTGGGGACGGACTCCCATACGACCATGATCAATGGGCTCGGCGTGGTCGGCTGGGGCGTGGGCGGCATCGAGGCGGAAGCGGCCATGCTCGGCCAGCCGGTGTCGATGCTCATCCCGTCCGTGGTGGGGTTCAGGATGACCGGCGCCCTCCCGGCCGGGGCCACGGCGACGGATCTGGTCCTGACGGTGACCCAGATGCTCCGGGCACACGGCGTCGTCGGCAAGTTTGTCGAATTCCACGGTCCCGGGCTGGACAGCCTGTCCCTGCCCGACCGGGCCACCATCGCCAACATGGCCCCCGAATACGGGGCCACCGTGGGGTTCTTTCCGGTGGACGAAGAGACACTGTCCTACATGGAACTGACCGGCCGCGACGCGGGCGAGATCGAACTGACGGAAGCCTATACGAAGGCGCAGGGCCTGTTCCGGACATCCGGCACCCCCGACCCGGTCTTCTCCGACACCCTGGAACTCGACCTCGGCACCGTCGAACCGAGCATGGCGGGCCCCCGCAGGCCCCAGGACCGCGTATCGCTGTCCAGCGTCAAGCCGTCGTTCCGCAAGGAACTGGCCGCCATGCTGGCCGACGAGAACCCGGACCTGTCCGACGAGACCGTCGAGCAGTGGGTGGACGGCAACGGACACGCGCCCGGCGAGATGGGCACACTGACGAAAAAAACGCCTGTCGACATGGGTGGATCGTCCTTCAATCTGGGACACGGCTCGGTGGTGATCGCGGCGATCACCAGCTGCACGAACACGTCCAACCCGGCCGTGCTCGCGGCCGCCGGCGTCCTGGCGAAGAAGGCCGTCGAACGGGGCCTGTCCACCCAACCCTGGGTGAAGACCAGCCTTGCGCCGGGCTCGCAGGTCGTGACCCGGTACCTGGAAGACATGGGCCTGCTTTCCTACCTGGAGCAGCTCCGGTTCCACGTCGTGGGCTACGGCTGCACGACCTGCATCGGCAACAGCGGCCCCGTGCCCGCTCCCATCGGCGACGCGGTGCGGGAGTCCGACCTGGTCGCTGCCGCTGTGCTGAGCGGCAACCGGAATTTCGAAGGCCGCGTGAACCCCATCGTAAAGGCCAATTACCTGGCCTCGCCGCCGCTCGTGGTGGCCTACGCCCTGGCCGGACGCATGGACGTGGACCTGTACAACGAGCCCATCGGAACCGATCCGAAGGGCGACGACGTCTACCTCCGCGAGATCTGGCCCACGCCCGGGGAAGTCCGGGAGGCCGTGCGCGCCTCCGTGCGCCGGGAGATGTTCCAGTCGATCTACGCCGACGTCTTCACGGGCGACGACCGCTGGGCGGAACTGGCCGCGACGGGCGACGAGTCCTATGCCTGGGACGACGTCTCCACGTACGTCAAGCTTCCGCCCTACTTCGACGATATGTCGATGGCGCCCGGCGAAATCACGGACATCCGGGGCGCCCGCGTGCTGGCGGTGCTCGGCGATTCCGTCACGACGGACCACATTTCGCCGGCCGGTTCGATCCAGGCCGACAGCCCCGCGGGCCGGTACCTGGTCGAGCGCGGCGTGGCGCCGAAGGACTTCAACTCATACGGGGCGCGGCGGGGCAACCACGAAGTCATGATGCGGGGCACCTTCGCCAACATCCGGCTGCGCAACCGCCTGGCGCCGGGCACGGAGGGCGGCTGGACGAAGACCGCGCCCGACGGCGAACCGGTCGCCATCTACGATGCCGCCATGGCCTACCGCGCGTCGGATACCCCGCTGATCGTGATCGCCGGCAAGGAATACGGATCCGGCTCGTCCCGGGACTGGGCCGCCAAGGGGCCCAACCTCCTCGGCGTCCGGGCCGTGATCGTGGAAAGCTACGAACGCATTCATCGCAGCAACCTTATCGGCATGGGGATCCTGCCCCTCCAGTTCGAGGAGGGGGACAGCGCCGAATCGCTCGGCCTGACCGGTTTCGAGACCTACGACGTCGAGGGGATCGAGGGCGGCATCGCCCCCCGGCAGCGCGTCCGTGTCCGCGTGACCGCCGCGGACGGCGCCACGAGAACACTTAACACCATCGTGCGTATCGACACCCCGGTCGAGGTGGAATACTACCGCCACGGCGGCATTCTGCAATATGTGCTGCGGGGGTTGTTGGAGGGTTGAGAAGCGCGGCTATCCGGCGGGAGGGCAAAGGAGCATAGCGGCCCGCGCCGCATTAAGCGAAGATTACGAACCGGCCAGCGCCGGTATTGAAAAAGGGAAATCGGCCCGTACGCGCGGGACGGTTTCCCGAAACTTTTGGAGGCAATGCGTACCATGGGAATCAGAGTAGGGATCAACGGGTTCGGCCGCATCGGCCGCATGGTCTTCCGGGCCATGACGGAGCGGACCGGGTTCGACGTGGTCGCCATCAACGACCTGACCGACAACGCGACGCTGGCGCACCTGCTGAAATTCGACTCTGTCCACGGGCGGTACGATCATCCGGTGGAGGCTGTGAACGGCGGGCTCGCGGTGAATGGAAGCAAGATCGAGATCGTCTCCGAACGGGACCCGGCGAACCTGCCCTGGGGCGACCGCGGCGTGGACCTGGTGGTGGAGTCCACCGGTATCTTCACCGACGGGGAACAGGCCTCGGCCCACCTGTCGGCCGGGGCGAAGAAGGTGCTGATCTCCGCGCCGGCGACCAACGTGGACGCGACCATCGTCATGGGCGTGAACGACGGCATCCTGAACGACGGGCACCGCGTGGTCTCCAACGCCTCCTGCACCACCAACTGCCTCGCTCCCATGGTGTCCGTGCTGCACGAGCACTTCGGCGTCGTCCGCGGTTCCATGACCACGGTACACGCCTACACCAGTGACCAGCAGATCATCGACTTCGCCCATAGTGACCCCCGGCGCGCCCGATCGGCGGCCCTGTCCATGATCCCCACGAGCACCGGCGCGGCCAAAGCCATCGGCGAGGTGATCCCGGAGCTCAACGGACGGCTGAACGGCATGGCCGTCCGCGTCCCCGTCCCTGACGGCTCCCTCACGGATTTCGTAGCCCAGGTCGACCGCGTGCCCACGGCAGCCGAAGTCAACGCCGCCTACGCGGCCGCCGCGGAGGGCCCCCTCGAAGGCATCCTCGAGTACTGCGAAGACCCCATCGTCTCCGTCGACATCGTGCACAACCCCGCCTCGTGCATCTTCGACGCTGAGCTGACCATGATCATCGACGACAACCTCGTCAAGATCTGCGGCTGGTACGACAACGAATGGGGCTACTCCAACCGCTGCGTAGACCTGCTGGAGCGGCTGGCGAGGGTGTGACGATGTAAGGTGCGACCCGGAAACATCCTGCCTTGGTCTACACCGGCCATCCACATC
>VXWP01000005.1:0-35335 GCA_009835325.1 Gemmatimonadota bacterium
CGGACAACCGTTGGTTCAGGAACCAGCTCGCGCTGTCGAGCCGGTCTTTGGGGATATCGGCATCGAGTTCGGCGACGATGCTCCTGACCATTCCGGAAGCCAGGGTCAGCACCAGCAGCACCTTGCGGCGGGCGACCGGGATCAACTCCACCCGTTCGAGCCTGCCGTCGTACAGTTTCGGCGCCAGCGCCACGCCTACTTCCCGGCATACGAGGCCGAGAATCTGCGCGGTGTGGCTCAGCAGCTCCTGCACGCTGAGCCAGTCGTTCTCCAGTTCGAGATGGATCCGCTCCCGGTCCCGCCTGTTGATGGGCCGCATGCGGAGGAGGGCGTCCACGTAATACCGGTAACCCTTGTCGGTCGGCACCCCGCCGGCGGAGGGATGGGGGCGGGTGATGTAGCCCGCGTCCTCGAGGTTCACCATGGTATTGCGCACCGTCGCCGGACTGACGTCGAGCGGGCCCTGGCTGGCGATCGAACGTGAACCGACGGGCTGGCCCGTGGACACGTGGTGTTCCACAAGGTTCCGCAGTATGTCCTTGTCCCGGTCGGTCTGAAGGGTGTATGCCATTTCGATCCTGCAGTCAGCATGGTCTGAAAGGAGGACGGTCAAGGGCCGGTTCCGGAAGCGGCAAAGCCCGTAAAAAACTGATTCTTTATTTACGAATCGCACCGGTCGATGTCAAGCGAAAAGCGGGGTGGAAGGGACGCCTTTCCCCCGGGCACGCAATGACTTTTACTTGACTGCGGTGGGCGCCTCGGCTATATTTTCGCAACATGTCTCCGGCAATGAAAACCCTCGCCGGGTTCCGTCCGTCGACCCGGTTGCGCTGGGCGCCGCAATGCGGGGTAAGACGCGCCGGTAGCAGGCGGGAACGCGCCGCGGCCCGATGCGGGAGTTTGCCATGCTGAGTTCGAAGGTGAAGACATGGTACGTGAACATGCTGGGCCCCTTCGTCCGTACGTCGGTGCGATTCGGGATACATCCCAACGCGCTGACCATGATCGGCTTCGGGATCACCCTGGTCTCGGCCTGTCTCTTCGGACTCGGTGCTTTCAGGTGGGCGGGACTGGTCATGTTCATCGGCGGCAGCTGCGACGTGCTGGACGGGCATCTCGCCCGGGAGACGGGCACCCGGAGCACCTTCGGGGCGCTCCTCGATTCCACGCTGGACCGTTACGCTGAGATCGCCGTATTCGTCGGCATCATCGCCTTCTATCTATTCAACGCGGCAGACAGCGCGTTGAACGCCTACTGGGTGCTGGCGTCCGTGATGGCGATCAGCGGCTCCCTGATGGTCAGTTACGTCCGCGCACGCGCGGAGGGACTCGGCCAGGAATGCACCGTGGGACTCATGCAGCGGCCGGAACGGATCGTCTGTCTCGGGCTGGGCGCGCTGCTCGGGGAAACGTACCTGCCCGTCGCACTGGTCCTGATTGCCGTGGTGTCGAACTACACGGCCATCACCCGCCTGTTCCACATACGCAGGACATCGAAGGGTTGAGGAAGGTTCCGGGATCCGGGAAATCCCCGGTGCGCGGGAAAACGGGAAGGCGGACCGTCGTCCGTTGACGCGGTCCCCAATGCGAAGCGTGACGGCTTAACGTCACAGGAGTCGGGTTCATGTGGGCTAAAAACAGGAAAATCACCCTGGCCTTGCTGGTATTCATCGGTCTGCTGGGTGCCGTATGGGTTATCAGGCACGACCGGGCGCAGGCGATCGGCGATCAGCAGTACGACCTGAAACTGCTGCAGCAGGTCGTGGACCGCATCCGCGCCAAGTACGTGGACGACCTGAACGAAGGTGAAGCGATCGACGCGGCCATCCGCGGCATGCTCGGCACGCTCGATCCCTACACGGAGTTCCTGGCGAAAAAGCAGAGCGACGAGATGAAAATGATGCAGATCCAGGGGAAGTACGGTGGATTGGGCATCAGGATCCAGAAGCAGGAGAACGCCCTGGTCGTCGTCGCGCTGTTTGACGACACGCCGGCCTTCGACGTCGGCCTGCAGACCGGCGACCGCATCGTGCGGATCGAGGAATCGTCCACGGCCGACATCGACGTGTCGCAGGCGGCGGACCTCCTCCGGGGAAGTCCCGGGACATCCGTGAATATCTCGGTCAGCAGGGAAGGCGAGGACGCGTTCATCGACTTCACGGTGACGCGGGCCATTATCACCATACCCGTGGTTCCTTACGTGGGGATGCTGGAAGGCGATACCGGCTATATCAAGCTTAACCAGTTTACCGAAGACGCTTCCATACAGGTGGAACAGGCGTTGAAGCGGCTTCAGGCGCAGGGCGCCGGCGGGTATCTGCTGGACCTGCGGGGCAACCCGGGGGGCTTGCTGGAGCAGGCCGTGGACGTAGCCGGGAAGTTCCTGCCGGAGGACCGTCTCATCGTGTACACGATGGGCAGGCCCGGTTCGGATCAGCGGTCGTACCACGCGCCGGAATCCTACACGCTGGAGGACGCGCCGCTGGTGGTGCTCGTCGACCGGTTCAGCGCCAGTGCGTCCGAGATCGTCGCCGGAGCGATACAGGACTGGGACCGCGGCGTCGTGGCCGGCCAGCCGACCTTCGGCAAGGCTTCGGTGCAGCAGATATTCCCCATGAACCAGGGGACGGCCCTGAAGATCACGACGGCGAGGTACTACACGCCGAGCGGCAGGCTCATCCAGAAGACCGGGGAGCGCACGGACGACAGCGTCGCGGCGGATTCCGCGCCGGGTGGAACGGACGGGTCCGACAGGACGTCGTTCGAGACGAGAATCGGGCGGACCGTCTACGGAGGCGGCGGTATCGCGCCCGACGTGGAGATCGAGGTCCCGGCATACCCCAACCTGATCCGCGCCCTGAACAACCAGAGCATGTTCATCAAGTTCGCCATCCACTACGTGTCGAACAACCCCGAAGCGGACCAGGCGACTTTCGACGTCACGGACGAGATGATCGACGCCTTTCGCCGGTTCGTCGAGACGCGGTCCTTCACCTATACCTCCGTGGCGGAACAGTCGCTCGACGAACTGGAAGAGATCGTCCGGGACCGCGCGCCGGCCGACGACGTGATGGCATCGCTCGCCGACCTGCGGGGCAAACTGAACCGTCAGCGCGAGCTGGAGTACTCCAGGCACCGGGACCTGCTCGTGGCCCGCATCGGTACGGAGATCAGCGCGAAACTCTGGGGTACGGCGGGCCGTTATGCCTTTGCCGCCAGGCACGACCCCCAGATCAGGGCGTCCCTGGAGATCCTGAATGACGAACGGGAATACCGGAAGCTGCTCGGTGACGATCCCGCGGAATAGAGGCGGCGGCAAGCCGCCGGCAGAGACCCGGGCATCGAAGTACGCGGGCTTCGCGAGGGTGGCGGAACTGGTATACGTGCTGGATTTAGGATCCAGTGGGGCAACCCATGGGGGTTCGACTCCCCCCCCTCGCATCTTGCCCGGGGTTTTGTCACAGGCCCCGGATCCCGGGCGCTTTTCCGTTGACACACCACCCCCTCCACGGTTAATTACGACGGCTTTACGAACGGCGGCCGCGCCGCTTCTGGTCCGCGGCCCGTCTACGCGGCGCCGGCCGGCCAGCCCGGCCAGCCCGGTCCGACCCGGAAAGGCAGGCAAGCGAGCGAGGCGAAGGGAGCGATTGGCTTGAACTACACGGTTTCCGAACCCAAACCCTGGAAACGCGTCCTTGAGATCGAAGTGCCCTCCGACGCGATTCAATCCGAACTGAACGAGGCCTACGCGCGTTACAGTAGAGAGGTGCGCCTTCCCGGGTTCCGCCGGGGCAAGGTTCCCTTGAACGTGCTCAAGGCGCAACTCGGCAATGAGATCCGCGCGGAAGTGCTGGAAAAGAAGATCCCGGAGTATCTGAACAGCGCCCACGAGCGTGCGGAGATCAAGCCCATCAGCCAACCCGTGATCGAAGAGATCGAATTCGACGAGGGGCAGGACCTGAAACTTCGGGCCAGCGTGGAAGTCAAGCCCGCCATCGAACTGAAACAGTATAAGGAACTGCGGGTGACCCGGCGGACCGTGAACGCGACGGACGAGGACGTGGACGAGCGGCTCGAGAGGTTGCGGGAACGCTACGCCAGCGTGGTACGGATCGACGGGGAAGCGGAGAAGGATCACTTCATCCGTGCCGATATTCAGCACGCCGATGCCAGCGGGGTGCCGATCATCGGACGCAAGGAAGAGAACCAGTTCTTCCAGGTCGGTTCGGGACGGCTGGGCGAGGGGTTCGATACCCAGCTGGCCGGGGTCGGGGCCGACGAGGACCGGACCGTGAAGACCACGTTACCGTCCGATTACCCCGACGAAAACCTGGCGGGCCAGGAAGCCTGTTTCATCGTGCACGTACACGAAGTGCTGGAAAGGCAGTTGCCGGAAGCGGACGACGATTTCGCCGTGGACATCGGCATGGAGAGCCTGGTCGCCCTGAAGCAGTCTGTCCGCGAGGAAATCGAACGGGAACCGGACCTGGAACTGCGCAGGGACCTGGTCACGCAGATCGTGGATGCCCACGAATTCGAAGTGCCCGAATCCATGATGACGGCCTTTCTCGACCAGGTCGTAGCCGACGCGCGCCGGTCGACGCGGGGCAGGGACGAAGTCGACGAGAACGCCGTACGCCAGGAGTACCGCCCGGTGGCGAACAGCCAGATCATGCGCCACCTCATCCTGGACGCCATCGCGGAGCAGGAAGGGCTGGCGGTGGACCAGGAGGAGTTGGACGAGCGGCTGGAGGCTGTCGCGGCAAGGGGACAGGCATCGGTCGACCAGGTCCGCAGGCTCTTCCGGGAGAACGGGAGGCTGGACCGCATCGAAGCGGATCTAAGGGAAGAGAAAGTCGTTGAGTTTCTCGTGGAGCACGCCGACATACAAACGGAGTAGAAGGAGCGCATCATGTTAGTGCCGATGGTGATTGAACAGACGGGCCGCGGGGAACGGGCCTACGACATCTACTCTCTGCTGCTGAAGAACCGCATCGTCTTCATCGGCATGCCGATCGACGACACCATCGCGAACCTGGTGATCGCCCAGTTGCTCTACCTCCAGTACGAAGACGCCGAAAAGGACATCAAGCTGTACATCAACAGCCCCGGCGGTAGCATCACCGCGGGACTCGCCATTTACGACACCATGCAGTTCATCCAGCCCGACGTGGAGACCTACTGCCTGGGCATGGCCGCGAGCATGGGCGCCTTCCTCCTCACGGCGGGCGGGAGCGGCAAACGTTACGCCCTGCCCTATTCGCGCATTCTGATCCACCAGCCTTCCATTCCCCACATGGCCGGCACGGCCAAGGACATCGAGATCCAGGCCGAGGAGATGCTGCGCATGAAGCGTACCATGAACGAGATCATGGCCCACCATACCGGACAGTCGGTGGACAAGATCGAAGCGGATACGGACCGGGACTTCTGGATGTCGCCGGAACAGGCCGTGGAATACGGGCTGGTGGACCACGTGGTCGAAACCGCCGCTTCCAAAGCTATCGCCGAGTCGCTGAACGGCAAAACCGCCTAGGATCGGATCATGAAGAAACGATCGACACCGCGGGACCTGCGCTGCTCCTTCTGCAACCGGAACGCCGACGAGGTGGAACGCCTCATCACGGGTCCGAACGTGTACATCTGCAACGAGTGCATCCTGATGTGCAACGGGATCCTCGAGGAGGAGATGAGCCGCAGCACCCTGTCGACGGTCGAGCATCTGCCGCTGCCCACGGAGATCAAGGAGGCGCTCGACGAATACGTCATCGGCCAGGAACAGGCCAAGAAGGTGCTTTCCGTGGCCGTGTACAACCACTACAAGCGGATACAGCACGGCGCCGCCCAGGCCGGTGGCGCCGCCCAGGCCGGTCAGCCCACCCAGGCCGGTCTTGACGACGTGGAGCTCGAGAAGAGCAACATCCTGCTGATCGGTCCCACCGGCACCGGCAAGACGCTCCTGGCCCAGACCCTGGCGAAGATGCTTCACGTGCCTTTCTGCATCGCGGACGCCACGGTGCTCACGGAAGCCGGCTACGTGGGCGAAGACGTGGAGAGCGTCCTGGTCCGGCTGCTCCAGGCCGCCGATTACGACGTGCCGAAAGCCGAAAGCGGCATCGTCTACATCGACGAAGTCGACAAGGTGGCGCGCAAGTCGGCCAACCCCTCCATCACCCGCGACGTGTCGGGAGAAGGGGTGCAGCAGTCTCTGCTCAAAATGCTGGAGGGCACCATCGCCAACGTGCCCCCGAAGGGCGGCCGGAAACACCCCGAACAGAACTTCGTCCAGATCAACACCAGGAACATCCTCTTCATATGCGGCGGCGCCTTCGACGACCTCGATCAGATCATCGAGCGGCGGACCGCGGAAGGGACCATCGGATTCGGCGGCGTATCGAAGCATTCCGCGAGCCGCAATACGAGCGAACTCCTCGCCCGGGTCGAACCGGACGACCTGCTGCAGTACGGCCTCATCCCGGAGATCATCGGCCGGCTGCCGGTGATTGCCACGCTGGGCGAACTGGACGCCGACGCCCTCATGGAAATCCTCCTCAAGCCCAAAAACGCCCTCGTGAAGCAATACCAGCGGCTGCTCGAAATGGAAGACGTCAAGCTGACCTTTACGGACGAGTCGCTTCAGGCGGTGGTGAACGAGGCCATGGACAAGAAGACGGGCGCGCGTTCGCTGCGGTCCATCCTCGAGGAAGTGATGCTGGACGTGATGTTCAACGCGCCGACGCAGGAAGACCTGAGTGAAGTGATCGTCACCGGGGAGACCGTCACGGATAAATCGCCGCCCGTCTACGTTCAGGGCAAGGAAAGCAAGCAAAGCGCCTGATCCCCCACTCCGCGGCATCAACGGTTTCCCATGATTACCCTCAATCGTAACGAACCCATCACATTCGACGACAAGCTGCCGCTCATCCCCCTCCGTGAAGTGGTCGTGTTCCCCTACATGGAATACCCCCTCATCATTGCCAGGGACGCTTCCATCAAAGCCCTGGAGCACGGGGTCAACAACGACCGGCTGCTCTTCCTGACCGCCCAGCGGAACCCGGATATCGAGCAGCCCGCGAAAGAAGACGTGCACCGGACCGGCATCGTGGCCCGCATCCTGCAGGTGGTGAAACTGCCCAACGGCCTGATCCGCGTGCTCGTCGAGGGGATCGTCCGGGCGCGGATCGTCCGGTTCCTTTCCACGGACCCCTACATGCGGGTGAAGATCACCCTGGTCGAGGAGGCCGGGGACACCGAAGCGGAGGTGCAGGCGAGACTGCGGACCGTCGTGGACCAGTTCACGGAGTATATCAAGCTGAACCAGCAGGCGCCCGACGAGATCCTGCTGTCCCTGCAGAACATGGACGACGCCCAGCGCCTGGTGGATACGATGTCGGCCTTCATCCAGCAGAGCCCCCAGGTCAAGCAGCGGCTCATCGAGGCGCCGTCGATCATCGAGCAGCTCGACGAACTGGCGGCCCTTTTGGCCACGGAACTGGAGATCCTGGAGATCAAGAACCAGCTCGACGGGGAAGTCCGGGACCGCATCACCAAGTCGCAGCGGGAATTCTTTCTCCAGGAACAGATGCGCGTGATCAAGCAGGAACTGGGCGAGCTGGAGGACCTGCCGGAGAACCCGGACGGCCTGGCCCAGCAGATCGCGGACGCGAAGATGCCCAAAGAGGCCCACGAAAAGGCCATGAACGAGCTGGAAAAGCTCCAGCAGATGCACCCGACTTCACCCGAGGCGACGGTGATCCGGAACTACCTGGAGTGGCTCGTCGAGGTCCCGTGGCGGAAACGCACGCGGGACAGCCGGGACATCGGCCGGGTGGCGTCCGTGCTCGACGCCGATCACTACGGGCTGGAAAAACCCAAGGAACACATCCTCGAGTACCTGTCGGTCATCCAGTTGACGCGGCACCTCAAAGGGCCGATCCTGTGCCTGGTCGGCCCGCCCGGCGTGGGCAAGACCTCCCTCGGCCGTTCGGTCGCGCGCGCCATGGGCCGCAAGTTCGTCCGCATGTCCCTCGGCGGCGTGCACGACGAGGCGGAGATCAGGGGGCATCGCCGGACCTACATCGGTTCCATGCCCGGACGCATCATCCAGGCGATGCGCCGAGCCAAGTCGGTCAATCCCGTCATCCTGCTCGACGAGGTGGACAAACTCGGCCGGGACGTGCGCGGCGACCCCGCGTCGGCCCTGCTCGAGGTGCTGGATCCCGAACAGAACAGTGCCTTCAACGATCACTACCTGGAGGTGGACTACGACCTGTCCCGGGTGCTGTTCATCACGACGGCCAACACCACCGAGACCATCCCCCCGGCACTGAACGACCGCATGGAGATCCTCGAGCTGCCCGGTTATCTCGAAACGCAGAAACTGGCCATCGCGAAGGAGTTCCTCGTGCCGAAGCAGATAAAGGCCCACGGACTGAAGAAGGAACGCGTCACCTTCAGGAAGGACGCCCTGCTGGCCGTCATCCGGGAATACACCCGCGAGGCCGGCGTCCGGGGACTGGAACGCCACATCGCCGCGGTCTGCCGCAAGCTGGCCCGCAAGGTGGTGGAAGGAAGGTCCGGCAAGCGGATGCAGGTTACGCGCAACCAGCTGTCAGGCTACCTCGGCGTTCCGCGCTACCTGGACTCCGAAGTGGTGAAACAGGATTCGGTTGGGATCGCCACGGGGCTTGCGTGGACGCAGTCGGGCGGCGACATCCTCACCATCGAGGTCAGTGTACTGAACCGCCGCGGCGCCGGGCGACTGACGCTGACCGGCCAGTTGGGAGAAGTGATGCAGGAGTCAGCCCACGCGGCGCTCACCTACGCCCGGTCCAGGGCGGCCTCGCTGGGACTCGAACCGGATTTCTACAAGAACGTCGAGATCCACGTGCACATGCCCGAAGGGGCGATCCCCAAGGACGGACCTTCCGCCGGCATCACGATCGCGACGGCGCTCTGTTCGGCGCTGACCGGCGTGCCGGTCCGGTGCGACATCGCCATGACGGGCGAGATCACGCTCCGGGGGAACGTCCTGCCCATCGGCGGACTGAACGAGAAACTGATCGCCGCGCTCCGGGCCGGCATCAAGGAAGTGGCGATTCCGCTCCGCAACCGGAAGGACCTGGTGGACGTCCCGCCGGAGGTGAAGGACGGGATCGAAATCATCCCGGTATCGACCATGGACGAAGTCCTCAAACGGACCATGGGCATGACGGTCGTGGAGTCCCGCGTGCCCGCCCTGCTTCCCGCCCAGTCCGTCACTCAGCCGTCCATCAAGCCGGTCTAGCGTTCAGCGGCCCGCCCGGTCCGCTTGGTCCGCCCGGCCCGCCTGGTCCGCCTGCGCCGCTGCCTCCAGATCGGACACCAGTTCGCTACCGCCTTCGATCTCCAGCGTTCTCCGCGTTCCCGCACCGATTTCGATGTGGACCGTTACCGCGTCGGACGGCATGATCCCCGGGAACTTGTCTCCCCATTCGACCAGGCAGACGCACGCGTCCAGGTATTCGTCGAAGCCGAGGTCCAGCACCGATTCCGGGTCGTCCAGGCGGTAGAGATCGAAATGTGCCACGGGGATTCGGCCAGGCTGACCAAGCTGACCGACGTATTCGTTCACGAGGGTGAAGGTGGGACTCGTGACCGGTTCCGCGACGCCGAGGCCCGCGCAGATCCCCTGGATGAAACAGGTCTTCCCCGCGCCCAGGTCGCCGGACACCCGCACCGTGTCCCCCGGCGCCAGCCACGCCGCCAGCCGTCTCCCGACCCGCGCGGTCTGCCCGGGGCCGTCCGTGTCGAAACGGCGCCGCTCGGACCGAGCCTGCGCGTCCCCATGTATCGTAACGTTCAACCGATTTCCTTCAATCCCCCCATGTAGGGGATCAGCACCTCCGGGATGCGGATGCTGCCGCGCCCGGTCTGGTAGTGCTCCAGCACCGCGATGAGGGTCCGCGCCATGCCCATGCCCGATCCGTTCAGGGTATGCACGAACTGGCTCTTCCCGTCCTTGTTCCGGTACCGGATCCCGCTTCTCCGCGCCTGGAAGTCCTCGAAATTGCTGCATGAAGAGACCTCCAGCCACCGGTCTACCCCGGGCGCCCAGGCTTCCAGGTCATAGCACTTGGCCGCCGCGAAACTCAGGTCGCCCGTGCTCAGCGAAACCACGCGGTACGGGATATTCAGCAACTGCAGCACTTCCTCCGCGTCGTTCACCAGCGTCTCCAGTTCATCGTAGGAGGTCTCGGGACGGACGAATTTGACCATCTCCACCTTGTCGAACTGGTGCACCCGGATCAGGCCGCGGGTCTCCCGCCCGTAGGAACCGGCCTCGCGGCGGAAGCAGGGGCTGTAGGCCGTGTAGTAGATGGGCAGGTCGTCCTCGGAGAGGATCTCGTCGCGGTGCATGTTGGTCACCGGGACCTCCGCCGTGGGGATGAGGAACAGGTCGTCCAGGTCGGTCCGGTACATGTCCTCTTCCATCTTCGGCAGCTGGCCCGTGCCGAACATGCTCTGGCGGTTTACGATGTAGGGCGGGATGACTTCCGTGTACCCGTGCTTCTGGATGTGGAGGTCGAGCATGAACTGGATCAGCGCGCGCTGAAGCCGCGCGCCCTCGCCCTTGAAGAGGACGAAGTGGCTGCCCGATATCTTGCCCGCCCTTTGAAAGTCGATGATGTCGAGCGCTTCTCCCAGGTCCCAGTGGGCCTTGCGTTCGAATTCCACCTCGGGCGTGGACCCCCAGCGGCGCACCTCCACGTTGGCGCTTTCGTCGGCGCCGACCGGCACCGAGGGATGGGGTATGTTGGGCAGGCGCTCGAGCACGGACTGCAGGCTGTCCTGGAGGCCGGCCAGGTCGGTGTCGATACCCTTGATGCGCGAGGACACCTCCCGCATCTCCTCGATCCGGGCGGAAGCGTCTTCGCCGTCGCGTTTCATCGAGGCGATTTCGTCGGACACGGTGTTCCGCCGCTGCTTGAGCGACTCGCTCGACTGCAGCAGTTCCCGCCGCCGGGCATCCAGGTCGAGGAAGCCGTCGACGTCGACCCGCTCGTTCTTGTTCGCCGCCGCCTGTTTTACCACGTCGGGGTTATTCCTGACGAATCGCTGGTCTAACATGATCCCTCCGCTACCGGGCGCCTGTTGGAATGGCCGCTGCCCAAGCGCCTTTCGGGTGGGCCGCTGCCCGGGTATTCATTGTTGTCTTGCCGCGATAAACCACGGTAAAATAGGAAGAGGCCTCCGCGCCCGGCAAGCAGAAACGAAGCGGCGGCGCCGATCCGCTCCCGTCAGATTATCACGGTCGTACCGCCGGACGCGCCGGACGCCCCGGCCAGCCCGTTCAGCGCTTCCTGTACTCCAGCATGCCCCAGTGGCAAAGGGCGAAGTCGTATTTGACCGGGTCTTCCGGGTCGAATCTCCGCAGCGCCCGCGTGACCTCCTCGGCCATCTTCCAGTCCGCCTGCTTCCGGGACGTAAGGCCCAGGCGCCTGGAGATCCGCGCTACGTGGGTGTCGATCGGCGTCACCAGGCGGGCGGGCAGGATTCGCGGCCAGAGACCCAGGTCCGGGGCTTCCCGCCGGACCATCCACCGGATGTAGAGGTTCATCCGCTTGCAGGCGCTTCCCGATACCGGGGAGGGCAACAGGTAGCGGATCCCCGTTTTCGTCCCGTGCCGCTCGTGTTGTTCCCCGGGATTGACCTCCCGCGTGAATCCGAGCAGCGTATCGGTGAAATGGGCAAGCGCGGGACCCGTGTGAGTATCCGACGGGCGGTGGCCCGCGGCGAAGAGCGCGCCGAGGGAGCCGTACCGCCGCAGGGCCTTCCCCATGACCGCGGCCAGCGTCGACAGGTCCCGTCCCCGCGTCCACCGGTATACGAACCCGTTAAATCGACTGCCGTCCCGTACCGGGTCGAAATTCATGACGAAGTCCCAGGGCGCGTCGCCCATCCTCCGCAACGCCTCGCCGGCCGCGGCCGTGATCGTTTCGGCCCGGCCGTAGGCCAGCGAAGCCGCGACCAGCCCGGCGATCTCCTGGTCTTCCGGACCTTCGAAGCGTCTCACCACTTCGAGCGGATCGGGCGAGATCATGGAAGGATCGAAGGAACGGTACAGGACATCCAGCCGGTTTCCGATCGCGGTCCAATCGATACGCGTCATGGGGAAACGTCCGGGTTGCGGGCCAGGTTTTAAAAACCAGGGTCCGGTCAGGAGATGGCGTATGCGGCTTGACTTGAATCGATTTGACTTGAATATATTCGTATGTTGCGATTCCCGTAACCCGATTCGTGCCGGTATCCGTACAGTTCCTGCACTGGGCCTGCACCGGTCCTGCAGAGGACGGCCGCGGTCCGGCGGCGAGGCGCGCCTATGAACCCCGAGCAGTTGATTCAGCAAATAGACCGAGGCCGGATCGAAGCGGTATACTTCTTCTCCGGCGACGAGGCGTACCGGAAGGAAGAGGCCGTGGATACGCTGGTCGCCCGTGTCGTCGAGCCGGGGACGGAGGCGTTCTGCGTGGACGTGCTTCGCGGCGACGAAAGCGACGCAGCGGCGATATTGACCTCTGCTTCCCTCGTGCCCATGATGGCCGACCGCAGGGTGGTCGTCGTCAGGGATTTCCACAAGTTGCCGCAAAAGGACCGGGAAGCCGTGGCGGACTACGCGGAGCGGCCCGCGCCGAGTACGGTCCTGGTGCTCGAGGCGCCCAGGGTGAACCTGAAGACCAGGCTGTACGAACGGCTGGCGGCGGCGGCGGTCTCGGTGGTGTTCTACCCGCTGTTTCCGGAGAGGGTCCCTGCCTGGCTTCAGCAGCAGGCGAAGCGTTACGGAAAGCGGCTGACCCCGGAGGCCGCGCACCAGATGCAGGAAATCGTGGGGACGGACCTGGGGGAACTGGCCGGAGAGGTGGAGAAACTGGCCGTGTTCGTCGGCGGCAGGGATACGATTGCGGCCGGCGACGTGGAGAGTACGCTCGGACCCGTTCGCGCGGGAACGGTATTCGACATCGCCGAGGCCGTCGGCGAGAAGGACCTCGCCCGGGCGCTGGTGGCCTACGAGCGTGCGATTGACGGCGGCGACGCGCCCCAGGCCATCGTGGCGCTCTTCGTCCGCCACCTGGTGATCCTCTGGAAGATCAGGTTCCTGAAAAGGGACCGCCGGACGGATGACGACATCAAGAAGAAGCTGCAGCTGGGATGGGGGTTCAACCGGTTCTACAACCGCTATGCCGCGCAGTCCAGGCTGCTGGCGGGCCGGGATCTGCTCAGCGGGTTCGAGGCGCTCTACGAAGCCGATACGGCCCTGAAATCCAGCGCGTTGCCGCCCGAACTCGTCATGCGGCGGCTGTTGTTTACGTTGTGCACCGGGCACGCGGCATAGCGGCAAAGACACGGAGGGCCGGCCAGGCGCCATGGGCGCCGCGATTGTGAAATCGACCGAAGGCATCGTAATCAGGGAACACCGGGGCGTGTTCGACGTGGAGACCCGGCACGGGATCTTCGCCTGCGCGTTGCGCAGCAGGATGAAGAAGGCGCTGATCTATCCGGAACGGGATAACCAGCATCACTCCGTGGAGCAGGTCGGTCGTATCGACGCCGTGAATCCCGTGGCCATCGGTGATCGCGTGCGCGTCGTGGAGGACCAGGGCGAGACCGGCGCCATAGAGGAAGTGCTTCCGCGCCGTTCCAAACTCTCCCGACTCGCCCCCGGCAAGCGGCGCGTCGAACAGATCATGATCGCCAACGCCGACCATCTCGTCGCCGTCTTCTCGGTGCGGGACCCGCGTCCGAACCTGCAGCTGCTGGACCGCCTGCTCGTGGCCGCGGAAGCCGGCAACCTAGCCCCGGTCGTCTGCCTGAACAAGATCGATCTGTCGAAGGACGGGGACCCGGACATCGCGGCGATCTACGAACGGTGCGGGTTCCGCGTCATCCCGGCCAGCGCCGTGACACGGGAAGGGGTCGACCTGCTGAAGGCCACGCTGCGGAACCGGGTATCCGCGATCGCGGGCCCGTCCGGCGCGGGGAAGACCTCCCTGCTGAACGCCATGCAACCCGGCCTCGGGCTGCGGGTCCGTGAGGTGAACCGGACGACGGGCCGCGGCCGGCACACCACTACCTATCTCGCCGCGCACCGGCTCGATGCGGGGGGCCTGGTGATCGACTCTCCGGGAATCCGGGAATTCAGCCTGTGGGACGTCTCGCCGCGTGAGCTTCCGGAGTTGTTCCCCGACATGCGCGGCCACCTGGCGGGCTGCAGGTTTCACGACTGCACGCACGTTCACGAACCGGATTGTACCCTGAGGGCCGCCCTGTCGGCGGGCGCCGTGTCCCGGGAGCGTTACGAAAGCTACGTCGCGTTGCGTAAAGAATTGGATGGCGGGCAGTAGGCCTGGCGGTGCAAGGCAGCCGCGGAGCGGTACCCGACCGCGCCGGGGAGTCGCGGGGCGTCGGCTCGCCCGGGGCAGGCGATCAGCCGGTTCGCTCCGACTATCAGAATCCGATGCCCCGGTCCGGGTCCGCGCAAATCCCGGAGAAGGTGATCAACTCGTCCAGGGGCAGTTCCATCTCCCGGCCCGAGACGAGACGCTTCGATTGGATGACGACGTTCAGGTGGTTGGGCAGGTGCGTCTCGTCGAACCCCGTTATCGTTCCGATCTCTTCCTCATGGACGGAGACCGCGTCCCCACACAGCAGCAGCCCCGCTTCCGAAACTTCCGCGAAGCCGATGTAGGCGGCCCGGTCCACGTTCGAACCCGGTCCGGCGCCTTCTTCATCGGTGCAGATGATTTCCAGGACATCTCCCCGCCTCACCGCCCGGGAAAGCTGGGGGATCAGGCTCAGGCCCCGGTCCTTGGCGGTCAGGTCCAGCACGGCGAAAAGGCGCGCAGACAGTTCCGTCTTGCTCGAATAGTGCGCCCGGTTGACCTTGCCTTCCACGTGAGGATCCCTGGACTCCGCCATATCAGGTCCCTTCCCGAATAATGTCACACGCAGCGTTTCACACAGGTCACTTGCGACTGAATCCGGCCAGCAGGACGCCGATTGCATCCTGCGCCCGGCGCGCCGTCGACGCCGGGCCGACGAAGTTGTTTATCATGATCGAGAAGACCAGGGGCTCGCCGTCCCGGGTATGGACGTAGCCGCTCAGGCAGCTCACCCCGGTCAGGGTGCCGGTCTTCGCCCTGAGATTGCCCATGGCCGCCGTGTCTTTCATCCGGTTTGCCAGGGTCCCGTCCTCCCCGGCGACGGGCAGCGCCTCCCGGAAGTCGGCGCCGATCAAGGGATCGTGGTACGCCGCCGTAAGCAGCGCCGCGACCTGGTCGGGTGATACGTAGTTGTACCACGAGAGTCCGGAACCGTCCGCGAACCGGTAGGCGTCGGGGTCCAGGCCGATGTAGTCCGCCAGGACCTGTCGCAGGGCGGCCAGCCCGTCGGCGGACGAGCCCGGTTCGCCCGTCGTGTGGCGTCCCATGGTCTTGATGAGCAATTCCGCCGTCAGGTTGTGGCTGTACTTGAGCAGGCGTGCCAGGGCCCCGGTCACCGGCGGTGAACGGTAGGTCGCCACTGTCCGGGCGCGGGTCGGCGTGACGCCCCTTCGGACCGGTCCCGTCACGCGGACGCCGCGGGCCTGCAGCTTGTCCCGGAAAAGTTTCCCCGCGTACAGACCGGGCGCTTCGACAGACCGGAAGTACGTTCGCTCGCCCGCGTCCATGGCGACCCGGCCGGTTATGGTGATCTGGTTGGACCGCGACGGCCAGTCCCGCTCGATCCTGAGCGGTTCAGCGGTAGAGGTATCCCCCGCCGCCGCCGTCAGGGCCTCCACGATAAAGGTAACGGACGTCGTCGGCGGATCGACCCGGACCGTTACGGGCGCGCCGACGGCGGCCCCGGGCGAAATGCCGATCTTCACGCTGTTTCCGTTTACCGAGAGCGCGTTCAGGGAGGCGGAGTAACTGTACTGCACGTCGTCCCACATCCACCCTTCACCGTAGGGCACCTCGTCCAGGTAGGCGTCGTCGACGACGATGTCGCCCGCGATGACCCGTGCGCCGTATGACCCGGAGACGAGGCCGGCTACGACACCGGCGAGGCTGTCCAGGTGCGCCGATTCCAGCATGGGGTCCCCGCGCCCGAGCAGGTACAGCGACGTGTGCAGCGTGTCGCTTCCGGCAAAGGCGTCCCCATCCGCGAAGACGCTCGTCAGGTAGCGGTAGTCGGGGCCCATGGTCCGCAGGACGCCCATGGCGGTGAACAGCTTGGTATTGGACGCGGGATGGAACAGTCCATTGGAGTGCCTTGCGAAGAGTACCCGGCCCGTGACCGGCGACACGACCTTCACGCCAACGGTCATGGGCGCCAGGTCGGGGTGGTCCAGGACCCGGCTTATGTCCTCCGCCAGGCGGCGTTCCGCCCCGGAAGGCCCCCCGCGGAACTGCAGGGGGCCGCCGCAGGCGAGCACGAGCAGGGCCAGGACCGGCAGCAGGATAACGGTCGCGGGAGCGGTCAGCGCTTTCATGGCGTCCGCGGTGGGAAAGACGGCCGCGCCGAGCGTCGGTTTCGCTCTCATGTCAGCATCCGGTCGATCGCCCGGACCACGTCATCGTAACGGGCAGGCAGTTCCAGAGGGGACTGACCGTGTCTCACGTCGACTTCGTCCAGCCGGTCTTCATGGTAACCGACCTTGAAATCGGTGAACTTCAGTCCGTTCGCCGTGGAGATGATGATGACGCGGTCCGTGGACCGGATCTCGCCCCGTTCGACCATCTTGAAGAGCGCGGCCAGCGCGACGCCCGTGTGCGGACAGTTGTAGAGTCCGGTCAGGTCGCCGCGGGCGGAGGCGTTCGCGATCTCGTCCTCGGTGGCCTGTTCGACCTTGCCGTCGAACTCCTTCAGCACGCGGACGGCGCGCTTGTAGCTGACGGGGTTGCCGATCTGGATGGCGCTGGCCACGGTCGACTCGGCATGGATGGGTTCGTATTCATCGAATCCCTTCAGGTAGCTCTGGTAGAGCGGATTGGCCCGCGCGGCCTGCGCGCAGACGATGCGCGGCCGCTTGTCGATCATCCCGAGTTCCTCCATCATCAGGAACCCCTTGCCCAGCGCGGAGACGTTGCCCAGGTTGCCGCCGGGTATGATGATCAGGTCGGGCACCTCCCAGTCGAACTGCTGGCAGATCTCGATCCCGATCGTCTTCTGGCCTTCCAGGCGGAGGGAGTTCATGGAATTCGCGAGGTAGATGCCTTCGCTTTCGGCCACCTGCTGGACGATCTCCATGCATCCGTCGAAATCCGTATCTAGCGACAGAGTCAGCGCGCCGTGGGAGATGGGCTGAATGAGCTGGGTCACGGAGACCTTGTCCCGGGGCAGGAACACGATGGCCGGGATGCCCGCCGAGGCGCAGTAGGCCGCCAGCGAAGCCGAGGTATCTCCCGTCGACGCGCACGCGATCCCCCGGATGCCCTGGCCTTCCTCGATCATCTGGTTGACCATGGAGACCAGCACGGTCATGCCCAGGTCCTTGAACGAACCGGTGTGGTTGTTGCCGCACTGCTTCACCCAGAGGTCGCCCAGGCCGAGTTCCTCGCCGAGCCGCTCGGCCCAGAACAGGTTGCTGCCGCCCTCGTAGATGGAGACGACGTGCTGGTCGTCCACCGCGGGGCAGACCCATTCCTTCTTGCCCCAGACCGAACTCCCGTATGGATACTCCGTCCGCCGGTACCGCTCGTCGAACAGTCTCATCCAGCCCGCGGCGCCCCGGGCCCTCAGGCTTTCCATGTCGTGGGCGACGTCGAGCAGGCCCCCGCAGACCCGGCACCGGTAGATGATTTCGTTCAACGGATAAGTTTCGCTGCAGCCTTCAATGCAGTGAAACCAGGACCTGTATTCCATGGGGGACCTGCTTTTTGTTCCCGCCATCGCCTGTTTTTTGAACAAAATGAAATAATAATGTTGACTATGAACGGGACCGGATATATACTTACTACTCGTTGCAAGCGAATAACCAAACATAGCCGAACCATTACCAGCGCAACACCTTATGCGCGTCCGTACATAATGTCAAGAAAGATATGACGGCGGTCGCGGGGTTGCGATGAGTACGATAGCGTAATGGATTCGGGCCGTGTTGTGCAATTCGTTTCAGCCCATATCGAAGGACGAAATTTATTTCGTGTTACGTGTCATCCGGAACGGCCCCATACAGGTGGCGAAATACGACCCATGGACTTGTTTCGCTTAGAGTCCCAAGGGGTTTCGGGCATGGATTTGTGCGTGCCGTCGGGCGGCTCGAAATCTGGCACGTTGTTTGCATTTGATAGTTACTCGGATCACTGACATTCAAAATCGATGTTTCGTCGCGTGTTCATGCCCTTGCACGCGGCCGTTATGTATGTCGTTTCAGTTATTTTAAGGTATTCAGATTACTTATTTATATACGATTGCCCCAATACCATCGCTGGAGGGAGGTGAGTGTCGAAAGAAGTACAGTTGGAATCTGAAGTCGAGTCTGCAACATTACGATACCGTCAGCAGGCCGGGGCAAGCTGACAATAATCAGAAGGGCTCTGTTAAACGAGGAGTGAATTAGATGTCTATAACAATTTCACGAGCTTTGCGCTTCGCATTCGCTTTCGCGTTAGTGCTCAGCATCTCGACGGAAGCACAGGCGCAGATTTCGCTGGGTAAGATTTCCGGTGTCGTGGTCGACAGTGCGACGCGGGAACCACTGCCTGCGGCCAGTGTCCGCGTCGAGGGCACGGTTCTGGGTGCTATGGCGAATGACATGGGCGAATACTTCATTCTGAACGTACCGCCCGGTTCCTACACCCTGGTGGTGAACGTCATCGGTTATGTCCCGGTGCGTGCCATAGGAACGCAGGTGGATGCCGATATCACCACGACGCTCAACTTCGAACTGGAGTCCACGATTCTCGAATCCGCCGAGGCGGTCGAGGTCGTGGCGACCCGGGATCTGGTTGAGAAGAGTCTGACCTCCACCCGGACCATCGTGCAGGCCGAAGAAATCCAGGCGCTGCCGGTGGTGAATATCGCCGAAGTGGTTCTGACCACCGCGGGCAGCTTCGCCGGCAACCTTCGCGGCGGCCGTCCCCAGGATCAGCAGACCACCATCGACGGTGCCACGGTGACGGGTCAGCAGAACAACACGGGCCAGGCGTTTACGATCAACCCCTACATGATCCAGGAGCTTCAGGTCAAGACGGGTACGTTCAACGCCGAGTACGTGAACGCATTGGCCGGCATCACCACGGTGGTGACCCGCGAAGGCGGTTCCAGTTACAACGGTAACTTCGAGTACCGTACGCTCGGCCAGAAAGGGCTCAACTGGACCAAGCCGCCCGATCTCGATATCGTTGACGCCTACCGGGCCGGTTCCTGGTCGGAGCAGGATCTGCGCGATATCATCCAGGGCGCGATCGACAAGACGAACGCCTTCAACAGCGATCCCGCCCGCGCGGACGACGGTCTCAGGATGCAGGACCCCTTCGACGTGCTGGACATGACCGGCGCGCCGGACAGCTGGTCCGCCATCTATAAGCGCGACACCTATTACTGGGATTACGACCGGGTCATTCCCGAACCCGAAGCCATCCTCTGGTCCTACCTGACGGACGGCCTGCCGGAAGCCCAGGCAAACAGCGGTGTTGCGGTGAACCGCGACGCTCCGGTGGATCGTTCGTTCCACCTGGACAAGTACAACCAGTTCGCCCGGAACAACCGGACGGAGAAGCGCCCGGTCCAGATCGACTTCGGCATGGGCGGTCCGCTGGGCAGCAAGCTGAACTGGTTCGCTTCAGGCCGTTTCACCGAGAGTTGGGGCCGCAATCCCAATGACTACTCCCGCCTGATGAACACCTTCGTGAAGATGACCTACCGGCCGCGGACCAGCATGAAGCTGTCCATGTCCGGACTCATCGAAGACCAGGGATTCTTCAGCAAGAAGGGTCAGCGGAGCACGTCCTACGGCTGGAAGTACAACGCCGATGGTCTCAACCAGAACTACAACGGCCGTTTCCACTTGAACATGGCGTATACCCATACGCTCAGTCCGCGGACCTTCTACGAGATCCGCTTCAGCCACCTGCGCGAGTACAACGAACGCTACAATCCCAAGTACGGTAAGGAGCCCCTGCCGGCACTTACTTCCGCGTTCATCAACTCCGTGGGTTACTCGGCACTCGAGGAAGGCGCCGGAACGCAGGTCCCCTACATCCTGTACGGCGACCAAGCTTACTCTTCGATCGATTTCGGCAACTACTCGAGCGTCCGGCCTTTCAAGACGGACATCAACTTCGCCATTACCAGCCAGGTGAACTCGAACCACCAGTTCAAGGGCGGTTTCGGCGTGACGATGAACGACTATGAAGAGAGCACGAGAGGCCCCGCCCGGGGTAACGCCGTGTCGCTCTTCAACGACCTGAATCTGGACCCGACCGCCAGCACGCTGCCCCTCGCCGGCCGGCAGGCGCACGTGTATCCGGTCGAGTACTTCGCGTACATGCAGGACCGGATCGAGTACGGAAGTCTCGTGGTGAACGCAGGGCTGCGGCTGGACATCTTCAACGCCAACGCCAACGCGATCAACCCGTACCGTCCGCGTTCAGGTCCGGGTCCGGAGCACGACGATCCGGAATACCGTACGTTGGATCCGTCGATGAAGACGGGTCTGGCGCCGCGCCTGGGTATCTCCCATCCGATCACGGACCGCGCTGCGCTGCACTATTCGTACGGCATCTTCAACCAGCGCCCGCCGTTGCAGCATCTGTACATGGGCCTGGTTCAGACTTCACCGTTCGAGCGTAACCACGGTAATCCGGACCTTCCGTTCCAGAAGTCCACGAACTACGAGATGGGTCTGCAGGCCGAGATCTATCCCGGTTACTACGTGGACGTTACCGGTTATTTCCGTGATGCGAACAACCAGCCGCTTACCTGGCTCTTCGCACCGGACGTAGCCTTCATCGGCGGATCGCAACGCGAAGTTTCCATCCTGCTTCCGACGTTTGCCCAGGACGCACGGGGACTCGAGTTGTCGGTACGGCGCCAGATGGCCAACCGGTTCTCGGTACGGGCCAACTACACCCTGGCCTTTACGTCGGATCTGACCACGCCGCAAACCGTCCGCGAACGCGGCGGTGAGACGGTGCTGGTATTCTCCGACTTCGTGGACGGGACGCCGACTCCGGATACCTACATCCGCGAGTTCACCGCTAACGATCGACGTCATCGTATTGTCGCGAACCTCCTGCTCGAGCTGCCCTACGGTATCAGCGCTTCTTTCCTGACCAAGGCTCAGAGCGGCAACCAGTACCGCACGTCCAGCGACCAGGCGATTGATCCGCTCGGTCTGCTTGCTGCTGCGCATCGTTCGCCCTGGACCTGGACGACCGACCTGTACGCCCAGAAGAATTTCGATCTCGGCAATGTGCGGCTCGGCGTGTTCACCCAGGTCAACAACCTCTTTGACCGGGCGAACATCTATACCGTCGCCAGCGCCTCTAACAACGCGGCCGGCGACCGCTGGCAACGCCGCGGCGATCCCGTGGGTCTCGTAGGCGGTCCGGTGGGTGGCATTGGTACGCAGGGCAATGGACCACGCGACATCTGGGTGGGTCTCAACTTAGCATGGTAAACCCAACGCGGGAAGGCGCGCATCTACCGCGCGTCTTCCCGCAACGTTGGCGGCGTTCGCGGAACGTTGCCGGCATAAGGAGGTTCATTTTGAAGAAATGGCGTCGATACGTTACAGCCGGAGCGTTGGTGCTTTCTTCGGCGGCAATCCTTGGGACAGCATCATATCTCACGGCTTTGCCGGACGCCCCGGCAAACTCCGCGACGGCTCAGGGAGTTCCGGTTCCCCATGAGCTCGGCGTGGGTGAAAGACAGGATGCCTATATCGGTGGTCAGACCTATATGGCCGTCATGAATTCGGAACTGACCGATACCTACACCGGTTGGGGTTGGCGTGGGTCCGGCCGTTCCATGAGTCCGACGATGGGCTATCCTTCGTACACCTTCCCGGCGGGCGGGTTGGACGCGCCGCTGTGGGCGTCGGCCTTCGGCATCACGGCCTATCTGCCTGACGCCGTGGCCGGTATGCCTGCAAGCCGTGCCGAAGGTGCTTTCGTAGGTACGAACAACGTATACCGGGCTCCGCCTCACCAGCGTGAGAATCCGCCCGCGGGCTTCTGGTCCGATCAGGGCGGTATGCAAAGCCCCGGTTTTGGTGGCGGCACCGTGGGCCCCGGTGGATACCGCGAGCCCTTCATCACGGAAGCTACCTTCAATACGAACGCCGGTATTCGAATCCTGCGTCAGTCGTACAGCTTCAGCTACGGCTACGGACATACGAATGACTTCATCCTGCTGCGTCATGTATTGAACACGCATGGCGATGTGGATGTGAATACCGATAACAGTCCGGAATTAAACGGAGCCACGGTCAAGAACTTCCTGATCATCTTCAACTACGACTTCGATATTCCATGGACGAACAATCCCCTCCTTACGGGCGGGGCGATCGGCGGTGGTACCGGTGGCGACGATAAGCAGCCGCCCGCCATGTTCAGCCGCGTGATGCCTCTCGCCGTACCGGAAGGGCTGATCAATTCGGGCCGTTACAACCAGGCGCCTTACAGCGACCGGTTCTATTCGGGCCTGGTCACCATGTTCGACGAGGACAATCCTGGACATCCGGGTATCGATTCCTACGTGTGGAATACGACCAACGGTAACTTCAATCCGTTGCACGTGGGCGAAGCCTCCCTGATGATCCTCGAGGGTTCCGGCGACGACGATGCGCTTGGTGACACGAACAACGTCGCGGCGCTGGATATCTACGATGCGCCGTCCGTCGGCCTGTTCAACACCCACGAATGGTGGATCGCCGACTTGAGAGGCGTGTTCGGCTGGTACGAGGGCTCGCTTACCAAGTACCTCGAGAACAAGAAGGTCAACGTTCCGGGCGGAAGCAGTGCGCCGCATCCGGATCTCTTCACCAGCGGTGCGCCGCTTGGCAGAACGACCGATATCAGCACCTGGACCGCCAAGACGCAGCCAGGTGGATCGGCCGAGGGCATGGGCCTGTTGTGGGGCGACCCGCGTAACCTGACCCAGCCCGGCAATCCCGGTATAGCTCAGGGTGTGCAGTCTGGTCAGTATGACAGCTTTACGCTCTTCGATCTCGACGGCGTGTTCAGGGGCATCGTGCCCGATCCGTACAACGGAAGCGACACGAAGGAAGAGACCTCGGGCGCCGGTTGCATCCGGAACGCCCTGGGGTGGGGTCCCTACACCAAGGCGCCCGGCGAAGATCTGACCATCTGGCATGTTGACCTCATCGGCGCCGGCAAGGATGGCGCTTATGACGTGTACCTCCGCGCTATGGACGTCTGGATGCAGCGGAAGTACAACATGGCGAACAATACGTACTACTGGGACGGCTCCAATGATCGTACCATCCCCATGTACAACGCCGATGGTTCCGTAATGCGGGACGGCGACGGCGCGGTCATGTCGCAGACCATCAACTTCGGTCGCAGCGCAGCCAGCGGCACGCTGTTCCACCCGCCTCCGCCTCCTACCCTGTCGGTCTTCCCGACCGCCAACGGTACGATCGCGCTGGCGTGGGCTAACAATGCGGAAACGGCCATTGATCCGGGCCGGGGCACCGCGGACTTCGCGAAGTATCGCGTGTACCGCGCTTCCGGTTTCATTGATCAGTTCCCGACCGCTACAGTAGCCCATGATGTCGGTTACAACAGTACGGTGATTCCGCCGAACCTTGGCCTGAGCGACGGCGCCGCACCGGTCACGGACGTAACCGATCCGACGAGTGCCGCGGTGAAGCAGGGCCATCCCTACGCCCGGTTCATCCATGAAGGGCTGACGCTCGGCGCCGATTACAACATCGGCCGGGTATACGACTTCGTGGCCGACGACCTGGTGAAGCGCTTCGCGGCGCCGAACTTCTCCGGTCCGTATGTCCAGATCGCTGAATTCGGCGGCGGTGGCGGAAATCAGACCAACAGTCTGAATCCGCCGGAATCCGTTTCCTATCCGAACCCGTATCCGGCTGGCAACAGGCTGCCGGGTTTCGAGGATGATTTCATCGAAACCAAGCCGAGTTCGGCACAGATCGTCGAAGCGAACAATGCACTGGGCGCTACGACGGCTATCGCCACCAGCTTCTCGGATCGCTATCCGGATGCCATCGGATCCGGCGATGCGCAGATTACCAGTGTCGGCGGTATTCCCACGGATCCCCGACTGGTCGGCAAGAGCGGTTATATGTTCGAAGATCGTTCCGTGCTGATCGGTTTCAGCTACTGGTACTACGTAGCCTCGGTGGATAACGAAAGCGCGCAACAGCACGATTTCGATAACTACGTGGCCGATCAGGGTTCTACGCAGCGCGTGATCACCCGTACGATCAACGGGCTCGAGAGTTTTTACACGATGAACGCGAACGGTACGGACGGACGCTGGCACGGCCAGTATCCGTACCGGGGTTTGACGGTGGGACCGCAGGTACCGGGACAGGATGTTATCCCGACTACCGTGATCCGTAACGAGGTTGTGGGCGGTGTGGCCGAATTCGAGAATCTGATCACGGTCGCGCCCAACCCCTTCGTCTTCCAGGCCCAGTGGGATCTGGCAACGAAGTCGCAAACCGTCAAGTTCTTCAACGCTCCGGTACCGTCCCGCATCACGATCTTCGATGCGGCCGGCCTGCTGGTGAAGCAGTTCTCCGTGCCGGGTGACCAGACCACGACGATCGGTGGTGTGACGGACTGGGATCTGAAGAATGATTCCAACGTACCGGTTTCCAGCGGTCTGTATATCATCGTGGTAGAAGCCGAGATCGGTGGCGTGGACTACGCGAAAACACTGAAACTCTACGTCCGGCGGTAAACTGCGGTTACGTCCTGCGCCATGGGCCATGACCGGCCATGGCGCGGGGCGGTCCGATTCAGGGAGGTTTTCTAATGAAAGTATTGTTTCGCTGGGGCGTGGTCACCGGACTCCTGCTGGCACTGTCAGCACCGGTACATGCTCAGGTTTCCAAAAGTGGAACCGCCGCGACGAAGTTTCTGACGCTGGATGCTAGCGCCCGTGTCGCGGGTGTTGGATCCTCCGCCACGTCCTATACGGATCTGGGCGCGTTCTCGGCACTGACGAACCAGGCTACCATGGTGTTCGTCGAGGGCAGGGGCGCGGTCGGCGTTTCCTATGCACCGTATTTCGCGGAAATGACCGTGTTCAGCGCAGGTCTCGTTTGGAATCTCGGCGACAACGGGGCGGTGGGTGTGAGTGTGCATTCGTTGCTTTCGGGCGACATACCTTATACCACCTCTGGAGATCCGACGGGTCAATTCGCCAACCAGGGCCAGAACTTCAACGTGACGGACCTGGCCATCGGTCCGAGCTATGCGCGTCGTCTGACGGATTCTTTCGCAGTCGGTGGATCGCTTAAGTACGTGTCGGAAGGCACGAGCGGCGCCGGAGACGATGACCGTACCAGCACGGCGGTTGCGGTCGACGTGGGCACCATCTATACGACGGATTTCCGCAATTTCCGTATTGGCGCCTCGTTCCAGAACTTCGGTCCGGACATGCAATTCATCGAAGAGTCGAGCGCTCGCGATCAGTTGCCCACGACGTTCCGTATCGGTTTTGCCATTGAACCGACCGAACTGCCGGTGGGCAGCATAATGACCAGCGCCGAACTCTGGAAGCTCCGCGAGTTCGATTCCGTGCTCAATCTCGGTATCGAGTGGTGGGTGAACGACTACATCGCGGGCCGGGTAGGCTGGAAAGCCGGATACAGCGGCGGCCAGGACGAAGGCGTTTCCGCTGGTGCCGGTCTCCGGTTCAGCCAGGGTGAATTGAGTCTCAACGTTGATTACGCGTATACGCAGTATGAACTTCTGGACGATCTGCATCGCGTGTCCGTCGGCGTGGGCTTCTAAACATCAAGCCAGGAAGTACCGATGGATGTAAGCATTATCGTTTGAAGCACCAGGAGAATCCCTCAGTCCGTTCGATGAGGGATTCTCTTATGTTGTGAGAGAATCGGGGAATTCAATGAAGTTGAACGGACTGACCGGATACAGGCAGTTGGTGAGGGTTTTCGTGATCGGATGCATCGCGGCCGCCGGAGCGTTGACCGGTCTGGAAGCCAGGGGCCAGGTCCTGCAGTTGAGCGGCATCGTCATCGATGGAAAAGACCCTGTACCGGATGTCCGCGTGCGGGAACACGGGAAACCGGATTTCGTGCTTACCGATTCCGAGGGAAGGTTTACCCTGAACATCATTGAAGAACCCGTGCAGCATTACGCGGTAACGGCAGGCAAGGAAGGCTGGTTGAACGGCGGGGTCATGGTAGATCCCAAAACATCATATACGACGATCGTATTGCAAAAAGTACCCGAAGAGAAAGACGACGCCTACAATTTCATCACCCCCCACAAATCGTTGGTCGATCTTCGTGAGGATCCGGAAGAACTGGAACGACTGCGCACGCAATCCCACACGGGATTCGAAGAGGGGTGCAATCTATGCCATTTCGAACCGACCTGCTATCTCTGCCATAGAGACCTCTACGATCAGTGGAGTACTTCCCAGCACGCGAAAGGCGTGACCAATCCGTGGACGTTGAACCTATACGACGGTACGGACGCGGACGGGAATGAAAACGTGGGACCTGGTTTCCGGCTGGATTTTCCCGACGAAGCCGGAGAGTGCGCCGATTGCCACGCTCCGTCGGCCGCCGTGCAAGCGCCGGGTCATACCGACCTGAAGGTCGTGTACAACCGTTCGCTGGCCTATCCGACCGTCCAGGACTACAAGACGCTTGAACGCATGGAGTACGAAAAAATGGCCGGTTCGGTCGACGGCGCGGGGATACATTGCGATTTCTGCCACAAGATTCAGCACGTGGAGGTCAATGACCATGCGGGCGTGAACGGATCGATCACCCTGAACCTGGTGGCCATGGAAGAGGAACGGCAGGCCCGGCTCATCAAGGGGAAGTTCCCGCCGATCTTCGTCTACGGACCCTATGACGACGTCATCAACTTCACCCCCTTGCCGGGTTCAACCAATACCTCGCCCATGGTGGCGAGCTACAATCCGCAATACACGAGCAGCGACTACTGCTCTGCCTGCCATCAACATAAGAACAAGCACGGCCTTCCGTTCATGGATACGTACCGGGAATGGAAGGAGAGTCCCTATTCCGCCATGGGCATCGAGTGCCAGGACTGCCACATGGAGCCCGATTCCGACGGTTTCACCTTTGGTTCTTTCGTAAACGGCGACGCGGAGAAGTTCTGGACACCCATCGGATACCGGGACCCGACCACCGTTAAGACGCACGGGTTCCCCGGGGCCACGGAAGAGCTCCTGCCGAACGCCGCCACCCTGGCCATCGACGCCGTTGTTTCAGGCGGCCTGCTGACGGTGACCGTGGACGTGCGCAACGTCAATACCGGCCATCACATCCCGTCGGGGATCACCATCAGGAACATGCTGTTGCTCGTGACGCCCGTGCTGGCGAATGGCGATACCCTGCGTTACGTTGGGGACCAGCGCGTACCGTCCTACGGCGGCGAAGGCGACCTGGCCGAAGGAAACTACGCGGGCTACCCGGGCAAGGGATTCGCCCTGGTTTTCGGTGACGACGAAGGCAACACCCACGTCATGGACTGGCAGGCGACCCGCATCGTTGAAGACACGAGGATCAAGGCGCGCGAGGCGGATCGCTCCGTGTATTCCTTCGAAGTCCCGTCGGATGTCGATCGCGTGGATATCCATACCGATCTGATTTACAGAAGAGCGTTCAAGCCGCTGGCTGATCTCAAGAAGTGGACGCAGAAAGACATGGCCGTGGCTTCGGACGTCACCACGGTAAGGCCGGTTGGACAACTGGAAGTTTCCACGCCTTCGAAAGGACTGAGCCTCCGAGATCGTCTCAGATCCTACTTCGACTGACGGGTACGGAATGCGCAATATCCTTCTCGCAGCCCTTCTGCTTTACACGCCTCTGCTTACGGACACCGGTCCCTACCTCACGAACATCACCACCGCCCGTCCGGATGAAGCGCTCAGGCAATTATCGCCCGAGGACGAATCCCTTCTGCTCGAAGACGTGATGTACTTCCGACGGCAGATCGAGGAGAACAGGAGCGAACCGGCCAACTTCTTCAACCTGGGCCTGGCCGCCGTCGCGCTGGAGAAGCTGGACACGGCGGAAGCGGCATTCCTGGTCGTCACCGAACTGCGTCCCGGGGACGCCGATGCCCATTTTAACCTGGGTCTGGTTTACGCCCAGCAGGAACGGTACGACGAAGCGATTGAGGCGTTCCACCGCGTCGTGGAAATGGATCCCGACCGCGCCGAACCGTACTACAACCTGGGCCAGGCTTACCAGTACACGGGCCGGCTTATCGAATCGATCAGGTCGTTCGTCGAGGCGACGGACCGCGACCCCGACAACAGCCTGTTTCACTACGGCCGGGGGACCACGGAAGAGAAACTGGGTGCCCTGGACGAGGCCGCCATTTCCTATACCAATGCCCTGTCCATCGATCCGGACTACGTCAACGCCCGGTTCGCGTTGGGACGCGTGCTGCTGGATCAGCGGAAATTCCAGGAAGCGCGGGATGCCTTTCGCGCGGCATTGCAGGTGGATGCCGGCATGGCGGAGGCCTACTGCCAGCTCGGCGTGATCGCGTTGGGCGAAGGCCGTGTCGACGACGCGGTCCGGTCCTACGAGAACGCGCTGCGCATCGATGAGGCATCGGTGGAGGCCATCGCGGGTCTTGCCCAGGCCTCGCTGCGGGCGGGCCAGGCCGAACGGGCGATTACACTGTACCAGGAAGCCCTGGTAATGGATCCCGAATCAGCTATCCTGCATTACCATGCGGGTACGGCCTATGCGGCTGCCCAACGGCATGAAGAAGCTCTGGAAGCGTTCTCACGGGCAGTCGAACTCAATCGGGCGTACCCCGAACCCTATCTTGCCATCGGAAACACGCTGAACGCCATGGGCAGACAGGACGATGCCAGGCGTTTTCTCGACGCGTTTCAGCAGCTCAACGGGTTCAGGGAGGCGTTGTCGCAGGCGGAATCCATGGTACGGCTGAATCCCCGGGTGGCGGAGATGCATTACAACATGGCGACGGCCCTGACCCGCCTGGGCCGGTACGAGGACGCCGTGCGGGCCTTCAGGATAGCGACGGAGCTTTCGCCCCGTTTCGTTCACGCCTTCAACAACCTGGGCGTGGCCTACGTGGAGCTGGGCATGTTCGATGAGGCCCGCGAAGCCTATCAGCAGGCGATCCTGCTGGATTCGAACTTTGTGGAGGCCTATACGAACCTGGCCTGGCTCATCGCCCGCCACGGGGAGGACCTGGACCGTGCCCTCGAACTGGCCGGCAAGGCAGTTGAGATCGCGCCTACCGCCGTCGCCTACGAAACACTGGCCATCGTGCGGAACGCGAGCGGGGACTACGGCGGGGCCGATGAAGCGATGGGGAATGCCGTCCGCATCGAACCGGAGAATGAGGTATTGCAGCAGCGATGGGAGCAGATCAGGCAGGAAAGGAACGGATCATGAATGGACGTACCGGAAGGAGAAGCGGATGAAGGGGTTCAAGTCCGGAGCGTTGCCGCTCCTGGCCGCGGTACTGCTGATGGGTTGCTCGGAAGCGGACGATGACGGGATGTGGCGTGGGAGGACGGAAGTGGTCGCGGGCGCTTCAAGGGTCATCAGCGACGCCCCGGTCCGGCACGCACCCGATCAAACGGCTGATGTCACGCTCGAAGAAGACCTGGTGATCGAAGGAGGCGAGGGCCGGACCTTTGCTTCGGTATTCGGGATCACCACGGATCGAAGCGGCAACATCTATATTGCCGATTCGGACCGGAAACAGATTTCCAAATTCGACGAGTCCGGTGCCTTTCAGACGGCCGTAGGGTCGTTGGGTGTAGGACCGCTGCAGTTCAAGTCGCCGGTAGACATGGCGCTGGACGATGAAGGCAGACTGTTCGTGCTGGACTTCGAACTCGACCGGGTCACGGTATTCAATCCGGACCTCACCTTCGCGGACATCTGGTCGACGCAGGTAACGAAGCCTCGCCGCATACGCATCGATGCCGAGGGCAACGTGCTCATTTTCGTCATTACGCAGCACGATCTCATCTACAAATACAGTCCGGAAGGAGATCCGATCACCAAGTTCTACAATCCGATGGAGACCCTGCGGCGCTCGGGAACGCTCAAGGAATTCATCGCGTATTCCGACGCGGCCATGGAAACGACGGAGGATGGATACGTGGTCGTATCCGCGAGACATCCCTACTGGATCCGCAAATTCGACCGGGTAAACGGACTGGAACTGGAGTTCAACCGGACCACTTCCTTCGATATGAAACCCATGGCGCGCTGGACGACCACGCGGCAGCCGCCGCCCGTGGGCGTGTCCGGCGGCCTGGCCGTTCTGCCCGACGGACGGATCGTCAATTCTATCCAGTACCAGGAATTCGAACAGGTCGGTCTCAACGCGATCGGCATGCCCAGACTGCAGATGACGAAACTGGACCGGTGGTTCGATTTCTTCAGGCCGGATGGAAAGTGGGAAATGACGGCGCAGTTCGACGAGGTCGGCGTTCCCATGCACGTGGACCGGCAGGGCCGGATCTATTTCGCGGAATTGGAAGAGAACAGAGTCGTCCGGTACCACTTCGTTTTTCCTGAGGAGTACAACTAGTGCGCGGTAACTTGACAGGCTTCTTGCTGGCGTTCGCGGCGGCGGTCACGTTGGCGGTTACGGCCCCGGGCTGCAACGGTGCGCCCAGTGACGATCAGGTGGCGGGCGGCACGTTCGTCGGATATACCTTCTCCGAACAGGCCGTCGTCGATGAAGCGCGGGAGATGGACGCCGGGTACACGCTGACCTTCAAGGCCTACGATCTCGGCGGCGACGCGCGGTTCGTGACCTACGTCCAGCGCAGGTCGTCGGGCGAATACTACGCGGGCATCCTCCGGATCGGGATCACGGATCCACAGGGCAACGTATACACGCATTACCACAGCGCCGAAGCCGAGGCCATAGACCGTCCGATCATGTGGACCCGGCGCGTTCCAGGCGTACATCACGTCGAGGTGGAGTTTGCGGTGCGTGGCGAGCAGAAGGCGAGTGTCGCCTTCGAGGTTCCGCTGGTCAGGGAACCGGTGTCGGGCTTTCTCGTCGCCGGGGTCAGCCTGGGCGTGCTTGCCCTCGTGGCCATGACCGTCGTACTCATGAGAAAACGCCGTTGAAATGGGCGCCGGTACTTCTCTCCTTCCTTTTCCTTTCCCCTTCCTGCAGCCAGCCTGGCCAGCCTGGCCAGCCCGATCATCGACCTGACGCGGCCCGGCCGGTCGTGCAGTTCACGGATATCGCGCCTTCGGCCGGGATCACGTTCCGGCACACCAACGGCAAGTCTGGCCGGTACTATTTCCTCGAAACGGTGGCGTCCGGCGGCGGGTTCATCGACTACGACGGCGACGGCGACCTCGACGTCTATCTGCTCAACGGCGCGGCCATCCCGGGTTTCGTGCCCGACCAGCCCCTGTCCAGCGTCCTCTATCGCAACGACGGCGACGTCTCCTTCACGGACGTGACCGTCCAGGCCGGCGTGGACAACGCGGGGGGTTACGGGATGGGCCTGGCCGTCGCGGATTACGACAACGACGGCGACGATGATCTGTTCGTCACGAACTACGGGGCGAACATCCTCTACCGGAACGAAGGGGACGGGACCTTCAGGGACGTGACTGCCCGTGCGAATCTGATGGTACCCGCTAACCCCACGTTCTCCACCAGCGCGGCGTTCCTGGACTACGACCGGGACGGGCACCTGGACCTCTACGTATGTGCGTACGTCGAATTCGACTTCGAGACCAACAGGCGCTGCTCCAGGGACGGTATCCAGTCCTACTGCGGACCCGACATCTACGAAGGCGCGGCCGACCTGCTGTACCGGAACAACGGCGACGGTTCGTTTACGGACGTCTCCGCGGAGGCGGGCATCGCCAATCCGGACGGCAAGGGCCTCGGGGTCGTGGGAGGCGACTACGACGGCGACGGATGGACGGATATCTTCGTGGCCAACGACCTAACGCCGGATTTCCTGTACCGGAACAACGGCGACGGCACGTTTACCGACATGGCCTTGCTGGCGGGCGTGGCATATGGCGAAGACGGCGTCGCCCGGGCGGGCATGGGGGTGGATATGGGAGACTACGACCGGAACGGGTCGCCGGATATCTACGTGACCAATTTCTCCCTGGAACCCAACTCGCTGCACCGGAACAACGGAAACGGCACCTTCACCGAAACGACTTTCGGCGCGGGCGTGGGCAATCCTACGCTCCTGTTCCTGGGCTTCGGCACGGCCTTCAAGGATTTCGACAACGACGGCTGGCTGGATATTTTCGCGGCGAACGGCCACGTGATCGACAATATCTCCCTGTTCGATCCGACGATAACGTACGCGCAGACCAATCAGCTGTTCCGGAACGAGGGGGACGGTGTGTTCACCGACGTCAGCCCCGAAGCGGGTCCACCCTTCCAGGTGGCGCGCGTACACCGCGGCGCGGCCTTCGGAGATGTGGATAACGACGGCGACGTCGACGTGCTGGTCACCACGGTGAACGACGTCCCGCTGCTGCTGCGGAATGACGGTATCGGCGGGCGAGGTGCGGGCGGTGGGTCTGGCGGGAGTGACGGGATCGACGGAAGCAGCGGAAATGACGGTGCCGGTCAGCCCGGTCCCGCCAGCCTGCTCGTCGCCACCGAGGGCGTCCGGAGCAATCGCAACGGCATCGGCGCGCGAGTCACGGTGGTCACGGATGCCGTGCGACAGTCGCGGGAAATCCGAAGTGCCTACAGCTACCTGGCGGCCAATGACTTCAGCGCCCACTTCGGACTCGGCGCCCATGCCGGCGCGGACTCGGTCATCGTGGACTGGCCCGGCGGCGGGAGAGACGTCGCAACCGGCGTAGAAGGCGGCCAGCTTGTCACGATCCGCGAAGGCGCAGGTATCGTCTCGCGAACGCCATTTCTCCGGCGTTGAAGAATCTCATCGCCCACAACGCCACCGGGTAAGCCGCGACCAGGGCGATCTCCCCGGGCCAGGCGATCTCCCCGGGCCAGGCGCTTTCGGTGAGTTCACGCACCGCGAACAGCACTCCGCACGCCAGGATCACCTTGAGCAGTCGGACGTACTCGTAGGGTATCGGGTAATACCTTCGGCCCACGAGATACAACCCGGCCACCATCACCGCGTAGGCGGCCGCCGAGGCCGTGGCCGCCCCGTACATGCCGAATTCCGGGATGAGCCAGAGGTTCGTCAGGATGCAGACCAGGGCCGACGTGGCCGTGATGAAGGGGAGCAGGATGGTCTTCTTCTCCAGGTAGACGCCCACGGTGAGGTTGACGTATATCCCATACAGCACGTACGCCGCGAGCAGGATCGGCACCACACCGATCCCTTCCCAGTAAGACGCCTCGATCAGGGTATAGCCACCGATGGAGATGCGGACCAGGTCGTCGATGAGGAAGGAAAGGGCCAGGAAGACGCCGCCCGCAATGGCCAGGAAGTAGGTCAGCACGCGGGCGAACAGCGGCCTGGGGTTCTCCTCCCTGGAAGTCTCCAGGAAGAAGGGCTGCCAGGCCTGCCTGAACATGGTGACGAAGATGAGCATGCCGACGCCCAGCTTGCGGGCCGCATGGTAGATGCCGAGGGTTTCGGTGCCGGCCATCCGTTCCAGCATCAGGCGGTCGATGGTTTCGATGATGATGATGCAGGCGCCGGCGGGCACGTAGGGCAGGCCGAATCCCAGGAGCCGGCCCATCGTTCCGCGAGACCAGGAGAAGGACATGTGCCGCAGGGTGATGCCCGCCAGGATGAGAAAAACGATCCCGGACCCGGCGATGTTGCTGATCAGAATGCCCTGCAGTCCCATGTCGAGCACGACGACAAGGTAGCAGTTTCCCCCAAGTTCGATCATGACCTTCATCAGCTTGAGGGAGGCGAACGTCGTGGCCTTGCCTTCACCCCGGAGCCGCGCGAAGGGAATGGCGTTCAGGGCGTCCAGCGCAAGGACGGCGGCGGCCAGCTGGACGTACGAAGTCAGGGAAGCGGAGACGGCGATAAGGGGCGCGATCCGGGCGGAGAACAGGACGATGATCACGGCGAGCCCGGCCGACGTGAACAGCATGGTGAGATAGCCGGTGCTCAGCGTATCCCGCTTGCGGTCCTCGAGCACGTAGTACCTGAGAAAGGCCGAATCCATGCCGTAGAGGAAGACGACGTTCGCCAGCGCGATGAAGGTATACACGAGCCCGTAGTAGCCGAATTCCTCCACCGGCATGACATGGGTATACACCGGTACCAGCAGGTAGGCCATGGACCTGCCCAGTACGTCGCTGAGACCGTAGATCGCCGAATGGGTGGTGAGTCTTTTGAGGCCTTGGAGCATGGATCCTGAGATTGCGGGCGGTCAGGGTTCTCACCGCCTCGGTAGGGGGCGGAAGCCAGGCGCTGAGCATCGATATGGTACCGGCGGCCGCCGGGGACGTCAAGCACCAATGACTAGACTACGTTGCGCCAACCTTTAAACCACTACGAGGCCGTAGAGTCGAATTTACATATTGCACGCGATGGGCAGCAAGAGGTTCGGTAATGATCACACACAACCTACAGATCCATGCCGTAAAAAACTGTTGTAGCGAAGATAAAACGTACATACCCATTATCAGTAATTCTGAAATTTTAATTCGGTTGTATTTGCCCTGGAGACCATTCGTGCAGGGGCGGGAAGATACTGTCGTAATCGTGTTGGCCGGCCATTAAACGCAGATGGTACGTAACTTCAGGTCGACATGAACTGCATCCAGTAGTATTGGTTGAGATTAAGCTGATGAGATTGATTATACCAGGCAAGGCAGTTTGCATTCTACCCATACTCACGTGTCTGGCACTTTGCTTACTCACTAACTGTGGTAAGGACAGTCCCACCAGGCCGAAGCCGCCGGAACCACCACCACCACCTCCACCTCCGGTAGCGCCTGTAGCAACCCGAATCGAAATCACGCCTGCGTATGCGACACTCAAGGCCGTCGGTCAGACGGTTCGTCTGTCTGCGACAGTTTACGATCAGAACAACGGTGCCATGAATGGCGCAGTAATCAACTGGTCGAGCAGCATCCCTGGCGTCGCTGCCGTAAGCCAGCAGGGTCTGGTGACGGCCGTCAGAAACGGTACCGCGGTT